>CANRGI010000061.1 GCA_947630095.1 uncultured Bacilli bacterium | reverse complement strand
ATTATAAAGTGAAATTAATAGTCTACTATTTACAAATTCTAATGCCTTTTCTATTTCTTGTATGCTATATCCACTACTAACTAATTCTTTATATAAGTTAAATGTTTCTAAAGTTTCAAGTTTACTTTCCCAATCTTTAACAGTTGCTGTTTTAGAAACTTTTAAATCACCTTTACTATTTGTAGTTGAAAATAAAGTTTTAAATTTATTAACGTATTCCCTTCCTTTATTAGGATAATCTAAGTAATCAAGAAACTCATATACTTTAGGGTCACATCTTAACTTATTTATACCTGTAATAATCGTGCTTTTAACATCTTGTGGGCTTATATTAAATAAACTCGCTAAATCTTTATTAGAAAATTCTTTAGAGTTAATTCCAAAAGATAATTTAATAAGACGTTTTTCTTTATCAGTTAAAATAGAATTATCTATAAATTTATTCATTTTATCTTTAAGTAAAGAATAATCTAAGGCTATAAAAAACTCTTCTACACTGTCGTCCTTTATAAAATCTATTAATTCGTCTTCTGTATCTTTAATTAGAGAATTTAGTGATGCAGTAGTGTTCACTTCTAAAAAGTCCATTTTATCTATTGGAATATTTAAATAAGAAGATAACTCTTTCCTAGTTGGATATCTACCTAAACTCATTTCTAGTTCTCTTTTTCCTTTTTTATAATTATATATTTCACATAAAGTTTGATAAGGTATTAATTCCATATATTTATTTCTTTTAGTAAAACGATATAACCTATTTTGTATTGCAGGTACTGCATAAGTACTAAATCTATTATAAGTATTAATATCAAATTTATCTATTGCTATTAATAAAGTTTGATTTGCTTCTTGCACGATATCCATTTTATCTATACCTGTACTAAAATACCTCTTTGCTATGCTAAAAGCAAGACGTCTATTTGCTTCAAATAATTTATATTTAGCACTTTCGTCACCATTTTTATATAAATTAAATAATTTTCTTTCTTCACTTTCTGATAATGGCTCGGTTGTTAATGTATCTAAATAATCGTCTAATAATTCTTTCATATTTCCACCTTTTTTAAACATTTCTTTTTATTTAATTCTAAATCATTTATAATAACTCTACAAACTCTATATAATTCAGGTGTTTCTATAGGGTTAGTTATAATAGATAAGTCACTTTCTTTTAAACTATTAAGCGAGCGATTTATGTCTTCATAAGAAAAACCTAGTAAATTTATACTTTTTAAAATAGAATTAAAAGTAAGTGTTTTGTCTATACTTTGTCGTTTTATCTCTATCATTTCTTTTATAGTTTTAGGGCTCATTTCTAAAGTATAGTCTTTACAAGCATAGTTTTTAGTACCTAATTCACTACCTATAAAAGGCTCGAGTTTAGATTTATAACTACTTTTTTCTATTTTATTTTGAAGTAGTGCTTCTACTTGATATACATTAGATGTAGTCATACCTATATAAGAACTTATCACTTTTATAGGTAAGCAAAAGTCCATATTAATACCATATCTAAGTTCTATAAGTAATCTTTGTTTAGGATTTAATAAGTTTAACATAGAAGAAACTTCTTCTTTTAATAAATCTTTATTAGTCGTGTCTTCTATTACATAATATTCTTCTCTTTTTAAATTAATTATATCAGTTTCACTTAAACTATCAATGCTACCTATTAGTTCAATATTCCTTAAATAATTAAAATAATACTTTATTTGTCCGGTAGATAAATTAGTTAGTTTAGATATATTAGCAATAGTTATATCTTTATTACGGTCAGTTAAATATTTAATTGCTTTTCTTATTTGAAAAGATATTTTTATTTTACGCAGTTCAATATTGATTTGATAAAAGTTAGGTAAATATTCAGTAAGGGCATCTCTCACTTCATTATATATATGAAATACTAAAGGAGTATTACTATTTAAATCATAAGAATTAATTGCTTCTATAAGTGCCTTACTGCCTTCTTGTATTAAATCTTCAATATTACCATAAGACTTATACTTTTTTACTACTTTAAAGATTATTTTATAATATAATTTATATAATATATCTAAGCAATTATCATTGCCATTTTTATATCCTATAATTAAAGACTTTATTTCTTCATTAGATACTTTAGTATTAAAGTTAGGAGAAACATATTCTAAAGTAGGAGTTATATTTAGTTTTTCTAATTTTTTATTACTTTTTATAGTATTTATACCTTTTAAATTAGCATATAATATAATTAAATTTAAAGTATTATGCCCGGCTGGTATTAAGTTTACTTCTCCCTTTTCTATCTCTTCTTTATATTCACTAACTACTTTAGAAAGTGACTCATTAAGGAATATATTATCATTAATTAAATTAATATAATAGTCTTTACTTGGAGTAAAACCTACATAATATAAATAAGTAACTAATCTTTTTATTAAAGATAACTCTTTAAATTCTTCTTTTTTTATAGGTCTACATAGAATATAATTAATTAAATCATTATTTTTTTGTAAGTTAATTCTCGCTAATGATTTAATTTCTTCATAAAAAACATATACTGATACTATACTATCTAAAGGTTCTTCTATTCCGTATTTAGTCTTTGTAATATACTCTACTTTTTCTACTAAGTGAGTTAATTCTTCATTAGTTATAGTAGGATATATTTTATATATTCCAGTTTTTATTTCTTTTCGTTTTAGAAAATCATTCATTATCATTACCTCTTTTTAAGACAATGCTCATTATTATAGCACTTAAAAATATTTTTGTACAGAAAAACATTAGTTAAATTTTTCTAATGTTTTTATCATATTATTAATTTCTTTTTGTTTTTCTAAATCTATTTTATTATTATTTAGAATAGTTTTATATTTATTAATTAAATAATTATTTCTTTCTTTTAATAAAGGTATGTTTTGATGGTTTATACCTATTAGTAATTCTTCTTTAGTATATTTCTTTTTACCTTCTTTAAATATTATTAAATTATAATATTTTCCTCTTTCTTTTATTATTTCTTCTAATACGCTTACATAACCAAGACTTAATAATTCTCTTCTTAATAATGAGTGATGGTTATTAGAAATAGTTATTATTTTATTAAATCTATAGTTAGTAGTTCTTAGTATATCTATCATTAAATAAGCGCCCATGCCTGACAAGACTAAAGTTTTATAGTCTTCACTTTCTTTTAATGTAACTCCACTACCTACTCTAAAAGTAATGTATTTTTTTTCTTCTTCGCTTACATTAGAACTTGCCTTTTCAATTATGTTTTTTCTTAAATCACTTGCTATACTGTAGATGTGGCGATGCGATAATAAAATGCTTAGTAAGGCTTGATCACAACCTACATCTATTACTTTTTCATTATCTTCTATATATGAAGATATTGCTTTTATCCTTTTATTCAATTAGGAAATCCCTAAGTTTTTTAGCACGTGATGGGTGGCGAAGTTTTCTAAGTGCTTTTGCTTCTATTTGTCTTATTCTCTCTCTAGTAACACCAAATTTTTTACCTACTTCTTCTAGTGTATGGCAAGTGCCATCATATAAACCAAAACGAAGGGCTAATACTTCTTCTTCTCTTTTAGTTAAGGTAGATAATACTTTTTTAAGTTCGTCTTTTAACATTTCATAAGTAGTGTATTCTTCAGGACTCATAGTTCTTTCGTCTGCTAAGAAATCTCCTAAATGTGAATCGTCTTCTTCACCTATTGGAGTTTCTAGGCTCACTGGGTCTTGACTTATCTTTCTTATTTCAGTTACTTTATCTATACTAAGGTTCATTTTCTTTGCTAGTTCTTCGTCAGTTGGTTCACGATTTAAGTCTACCGCCATTTGTCTTTCTATACGCGCCATTTTATTTATTGTTTCTACCATATGAACTGGAACACGGATAGTTCTCGCTTGGTCTGCTAAGGCACGAGTTATCGCTTGACGTATCCACCAAGTAGCATAAGTAGAAAATTTATATCCTTTATCATAATCAAACTTCTCTACTGCTTTCATAAGACCTATATTACCTTCTTGTATTAAATCTAGGAATAAAAGTCCACGACCTACATATCTTTTAGCAATAGATACCACTAAACGAAGATTACATTCTGCTAGTGTCCTTTTTGCTGTTTCGTCACCACCTGCTATTTTTTTACTTATTTCTTGTTCTTCTTCTAAACTTAATAAACTTATTTTACCTATGTCTTTTAGATACATTCTTACATTATCATTTACTGACATATCCTTTGACTCATTTGCTAAGGCTTCTATATTTAAGTCAGGTTCTTCTAATAAAAGACAATCGTCAGTATCATTTTCGTCTTCACTTCTAACTTCAATATGGTTATCATTTAAAGCATTATATAGTTCGTCTAAGTTGTTACTATCCATATCTAAACCAGATGTTTTTTTAGCAATAAATTCATAAGTTAAAAATCCTTGTTTTTTACCTTCTTTTATTAATTCTTCAAGTATTACTTTAAAAGATTTATTTGTACTATCTTCCCCATCTTCATTAGTTATTTCTATACCATTATCTTTTAGAGTTTTATATAAATTATCTAAAGCATCGTCGTCTAATAGTAGATTAGATGTCTTTTCTATTATATAACTTTCAGTTAATGTACCGTTTTTCTTACCTTCCTTTATTAATTCTTTGATTATTTTTTCTTCACTTACCATTTTAGCACTTCCTTTTTCATATTATTTATTCTACTTGCTAGTCTTTTCTTTTCTTCAGCATCTATTGTTTCTTTCATTTGTCTAGTTAACTTATCTATTTGTTTTTGAACTCGTAACTCTTTAATTGCCTTTATGTAGTCGTCTACTTCTTCCATTGTATAACTTTCTAAATGTGGGTATGACATCACGCTTTTTAAAGTGTTATCTAGTTCTGGCCTTGTAATAGTGTAACAAATAAAGTCACTATAGTCAAATGTTTTGTACTTTTCTTTGTAATTTATTATACTATTTGCTAGTATTCTTCTATTATCGTCGTTCAAATAACCTAGGTTAATTTCATAATATTTAATTAAATTAGGGTTATTTAACATTAAATAAAGTAGTCTTATTTCACTTATGTCATATTTATTATATTTAATTTTTTTTATTTCTCTATTTGGAGGTGGTACTTCTAGGTTATTAGATACTGTAGTAATCTTTAATTTATTTTTTATTATATTTTCGTCTATATCAAATTTAGTTCCTATTTCCTTTATCTTTAATGATTTAAGTATGTCGTCATTAATCAAATCTAATACTTCTACTGACTCATTAATGTATTTAGTGATGTCTTCTGCTTTAGTGAGGTCTTTATCTTTTTTTAAATAATCTAAATAGAAATCTATAAAAGATACACGAGCATTATATGAATTTATAAATTCTTCTTTACCTTTATTTACTATTAATTCGTCAGCATCTTTTGCCCCTTTAAATATAATTACAGTCGGGTTTATGTTTTCTTTTATGAGCATTTTACCTATTACTATCGTGGTCTTGGTCTAAATTAAGTACTACTTTTACTTTTAGGTTTTTAATTATTTCTAGGTGGTCAGTTGTGAAACTCGTTCCCATAAGGGCGACTGCATTATCTATGCCTATCGTATGAAGTCTAATTACTTCCATAAAGCCTTCATTTATTATAACTTCTCTTTCTTTTCTAATGTAATCTTTCGCTCGGTAGAAATTATAAAGGACTTTACCTTTTTTAAATATTTCAGTTTCTCTACTATTGATGTACTTAGGTTCTCCTGGTAAATTCTGGTATGTTCTCGCGCTGAAGGCAACTGGGAAGCCGTGGTTATCCCTTATTGTAAACATAATACGATTTGTAAATAAATCACTTAAATCTTCTCTTGCTAGACCGAGGGCTATTAGTTTATCCTTATTATATGTCTTTGCTAGACTAGAAGATAGGCCACTTTTTAAACTAAGTCCTATATCAAAATAATCTATTGTTTCTTTAGTTAGGTTTCTTTCTTCTAAATACTTTCTCGCTTCTTCACCACTTTTTGTATTTAAATTATTTTTGTAGTAAGATAATGCTAATTTATATATGTCATAACTTTCTTTATAAGGACTATTATCTGGTTCATTAATGTTTAATTTCAAATTTAAATTCGCACGTTTACTAAGTATGTCAAGTGCTTCAAGAAATGATACCTTTAAGTAATCTTTTACAAATGTTATTACATTACCATTGGCTCCACAGACAAAACAACGATATATTTGCTTATCTGGACTTATACTCATAGATGGACTATGGTCGTCGTGAAAAGGACATACACTAAAGTAGTTCTTTCCTTTTGGAGTTAGAGATAAATAATAACCTATTACTTCAACTATGTCATTAGATTCTTTAATTTTACGTATTGTTTCCTCGTCAATTTTTGCCATAGAAATAAAATGCCTCCTATTTATTATATACGACAAAAAATTCAAAAACGCTTTTTTTATTTTCAATTTTTTACAAAATTTTTACATTTTGTACTTTATTTTGGTATAAAAACTATCTATAACCACCTAAAACCATTTTATTTTCACTAACTACTATGAAAGCCTTTTCGTCGCAAGAAATTGCTATTTTTTTAAGAAGTGGTAAGCGTTTATTAGTAGTTGCTACAAAAATCATATATTTATTAGTTTTTAGATACTCGCCTTTTATCTTTGAAATACTTACTGCAAAGTTGTTATCAATAAGTTTTTTGACTATGTCGTTTTTATCTTTTACAACTATGTTTACAGAAATGTTGGTAGTGAGGACTTTATCAGTGATAATCATACCTACTAAAACTCCTGTAGCATAACCAGCGCTGTAGGAGATGGCGATTAGGAGAGCGTCACCTTCATTATTTAGTGCTTCTCTAACTATTAAAAACCATACAAAAACTTCAAAGAAAGCGATTATGGTTGCTAATAGTAATTTATCACGAACAACCATAACTGTTCTTATTGTAGCAAGTGATGTATCTATTATTCTAACAAAATATACAATTAAACATAAAATTAAAATATTATTCATATTAATAGTATTATCTAAAAGAAAAAGAATAATACTATAACGTATTATCTTTATTTAGTTATCTGCTAAAGCACAGTCTGAATCTATTGTTGGAATATATGGGTCATTTACAGTACCATTTCCAGAAACTTCAACACAAGATTTCAGAGAAACTACTGGACGAACGACGTTTGACCCACCAACGTTGCAATACCAAAGTTCGCCTGGAGGACTTTCAGAGCCACGCACACGGAACGCATACGTGTAATTAGTGCGGAAGGAATATGGACTCATTGTCCACCACCACTCATATCCTGTTACACTATTTCCTTTACTATTTTG
>CANRGI010000060.1 GCA_947630095.1 uncultured Bacilli bacterium | reverse complement strand
GTTGAAATTGGACCTGAAGGAGAAAATTTTGAAGCAAAAAAAACAGAATTTAATAGTAATGATTTTACTGAATATTTTGGTTTTGATGTAAATGGATTAAAAGCAGCAGCAGCATCTAAAACTGATTTTAAAAAAGTTGCTATTGCAAAGTGGAAAGAAAATGATGTAGAACATCAATTAACAATTAATATCATAGTAGAACCTGAAAATATTACATTATATCAAAAAGGTACTGAAGATACAGAAGAATGGAATTTAGAAGAATGGTTAGAAGCATCAAATCAAATTGTTCTTACATATAATTTAATAAATATTGAAGATGCAACACCATTTACTGTTTATTGGGATAAAGAAACTCCATTAACAAAAGCAGATGTTGAAGAAGTTATAAAATCTTATAATGATAAATATGTTGTTATAGGTATTTATACTAATGAAACAAAAAAAGAAAAATTTGAATTAGGAAAAACTTTAAGTGAAGATACTCAAATTTTTGTTGAAGTAGGTATTCAACAAGAAGAGGAAGTTCCTTCAACTACTGATAATGTAACAAACCCTCAAACTGGAGATAATATTGTTACTTATCTAGTAATGGGTGCAGTATCAATGGTATTAGTTGGAATTAGTGCTTTATATTTAAAAAAGAACTAATTTAAAAACTATGAATATGAAATAGACAAGAAGATTTTCAGTCTTCTTGTTTTTAGGTGGGACAAAATATTGGTTGACAAAAAATGTATTATTTTGTATTATTTATAATAGAAGGAGGAGAGAAAATGAAAAAGGCGATGTTAATGTTTTCTGGACTTTTGGTAAGTACTGCATTTGTCCCAAATTTATTTGCGACTTGTGATACTACTAATAGTACAGACAAAACTTATGTTGCAGAACTAAAGAGTGGTGATACTATTAAATATTGTGAAAAACTTACTGAAGCATTAAATGAAGCAACTGATGGTTCTACTGTAACATTAAAAACTGATGTTACAAGTACTAATAGTGAACCTGTTAAAAGGGAAACAACTAGTGCTGAAACTGCTGCTACTTTTACATTAGATTTAGGTGAACATACTATTACTTCAAGTACAGCAGATGCTGCTTTAACTATTGCTGATGGAAGTGCTGTTACTATTATTAATGGTACTATTGAAAATACTTATGTTAATGCAGACAATGCTACACCTAATTATATAGCATTATTTGTTAAAAAAGGTAGTGCAGTATTAAATAATGTAACAGTAACAAGTAAAGAATTTGATAGTGATATGCATCCATTTGGCGCTATTCAAGTTGGTAGTGTAAGTGGAACTAAAGGTTTATTAACTGTTGGTGAAGGAACTAAAATAACTGGTCAAATTGGTGTTACTTTCGCTGGTACTGGTAGTGAGTTAAAAGTTACTGGTGGAGAAATTGAAGGTAATAGTTTTGCAGTTGCTGGTAATGGTAATCCAAGTCAATGCACTAATACAACAGTTACAATTTCAGGTGGAACTTTAACTAGTAAAGAAACTGCTGCAATTTATCACCCAGAAGAAGGTAACTTAACAATGACAGGCGGAACTTTAAATGGTTTATTTGGTATAGTTTCTCGTAGAGGTACTATCAAAGTTACTGGTGGTACTATAAACGCTACTGGAGATGCTACTACAAAAGCAACTGTTGGAGATACTGCTATTGAATTACCTGTAGGTACTGCAATAGTTGTTGATAATAAGACTGAAAATTACTCTGGAGATAGTAAAGTTACTATCGGTGGAACTGCAGTTATTAATTCAACAAATACCCCTGTATATTCTGCTAAAGAAGAACCAGCAAGTGGAGAAAAGAGTACAGAAATCATTATTGATGGTGGTGACTTTGATAAAGATGTTCCAGACCAATTCTTAAAAACTGGTAATTCACAATCTGAAAGTGGTAAAGTTGGTATTGTTCACAACGTAAAAGTTCAAGAAAATGCTAAGAACGGAGCAGTTAGTTCAGTTCAAACTGCCGTTGAAGGTGAAGAAGTTACTGTAAATGCTGTACCTGAAGAAGGATATGAATTATCAAAGATAGTTGTTACAGATGCCGAAGGAAACGAAGTTACAGTTACTAATGGCAAATTCATAATGCCAACTAGTGATGTAACAGTCAGTGCTACTTTCGTAGCAGCAACTAACCCACAAACTGGAGATAACATTGTTACTTATATAGTAATGGGTGTTGTATCAATGGTATTAGTAGGAATTAGTGCTTTATATTTAAAAAAAAACTAATTAATAAAAAATGAAAATAAGGAGTCAAGTACTTCTTATTTTTGTGTATATTTTGTGTAAAACATAAATAATTAAAATTATAAATATTTACTTAAATTTATGAGGTTAATTTAAAATATATTACCTCTTTTTTTAATTATTATAAAGGTTTAAAATAAGTTGACAAAAAATGTATTATTTTGTATTATTAATAATAGAAGGAGGAGATAAAAAATGAAAAAAGCGATGTTAATGTTTTCAGGACTTTTAGTAAGTACTGCATTTGTACCTCGTTTGTTTGCTCAAACAACTTGTGTTGAGGCTGCTTCTAAAGTAGATGGAACTAATTATGTTGCAGAAGTAGGTGATAGTGAGTCAACTAAAGTTTGTGAAAAACTTACTGATGCTTTAAATGCAGCAACTACTGGTGATACAGTTAAATTATTAGATAATGTTACTAGTACAAGTACTGACCCAGTAAAAAGAGATAATGGTTCAGGTGCTACATTTATATTAGATTTAGGAGGTTTTAAAATTTCTTCTAGTACAAGTAATGCTATTTCACTATCTATAACTGATGGTAGTGATGTAACTATTACAAATGGTACTATAGAGAATACTTTTAAAGACGAAAGTGGAAATACTCCAAATTATGTTGCATTATTTGTAAAAAATAGTACTGTAACTTTAAGTGATGTTACTGTATCTAATAGTGAATATAATAGTGAGAAAGGTCCTTATGGTGCTGTTCAAGTAGGTAGTACTGATGGAACTAAAGGTACTTTAAAAGTTGAAAAAGGAACTAAAATAACTGGTGAAACTGGTATTGCTGTTTTTGGTAGTGAAAGTAAAGTAGAAATCACTGGTGGAGAAATTTCAACTGACAGTTTTGCTGTTTCAGGTAATGGTAATTCAAGTCAATGTAGCGATAGTACAATAGAAATTTCTGGTGGAATTTTAACTAGTAGAAGTAGTGCTGCTATTTATCAACCACAAAGTGGTACATTAAAAATCACTGGAGGAACTATAACTGGTTTATTTGGTGTAGTTGCTCGTCAAGGAACTATCACTATTACTGGTGGTAAAATAGAGGCTAAAGGAGAAGCAGGTCAAAAGATTACTGTTGGTAGTGACCCAGATGCTACTGAATTACCTGTAGGTACTGCTATAGTAGTAGATAATGAGGCTAATTATGGTGGTGAAGAACACGAAGCAGCGAAAGTTACTGTAAGTGGTAATGTAGATATAACATCAGTAGTTGACCCTGTATATTCAACTAAAGTAGACCCTGCAAGTAGTAGTGAAACTAGAAGTGAAGAAATTGTTGTAAAGGGTGGTAAATTTAATAAAACTGTTCCTGCACAATTTGTTAATGAAGGTTCTTCTCAATCTGCAAGTGGTAGAATTGGTGTTGTTTACAATGTAAAAGTTGCTGAAGACATCAAAAATGGTACAGTTAGTGTATCAGTTCCAAATGCTGTTCTAGGTGAAGAAGTATCAGTAATCGCTAATGCTAACGATAAATATCAATTATCTAAAATAGTTGTTACACGTGCTGATGGTACTGAAGTTGAATTTGCTGATGGTAAATTCGTAATGCCTGCTAGTGATGTAACAGTTAGTGCTACATTTGTAGTTGCATCTAACCCACAAACTGGAGATAATATTATTGTCTATATGGTAATGGGAGTAGTATCAATGGTATTAGTTGGAATTAGTGCTTTATATCTAAAGAAAAACTAATAATAAAGTTTTTAAAGGAACTCTTATATAGGGTTCTTTTTTTATAGACTTTTAAATGAAAATTTAGTACAATTTTAATTATGAGGAGATAAATATATGAAAATAGGATATGTTTTTAAAAAATTAAAAACTATAAGATATAAAGAATATTATAATAAAGCAAAAGAAGTTAGTGAGAAAGTAAATAAAAGCACTTTTTATATTCTTTTTGATATGGCTAAATGTGCCTTTAAATATGGTAGTGGTTATATGGATTATTTTGAGTTTGAATTTTATTTACTTAATAAAAAAGAAAGAAGTACTTATATAACTGGTAGAATAAATAGTGATATAGTTAGAAAATATAATAATAAAGAAGACTGGCATGTTCTTAATGATAAGGGAGAATTTAATAATAAATTTAAAGATTATATAGGTAGAGATTTTGTTGATTTAAGGAGTAAGACTTTTAGAGATTTTCAAGAATTTATAAAGAATAAAGACAAAATTATAGTGAAACCTATTGATAAATCTGGTGGTAAAGGTATAGAGATAATAGAGTTAGATAAAAATAAATTAAAAAATGAATATAATGTTTTAAAGATATATAATTCTCTTATTAAAAATAATCAGATGTTAGTAGAAGATGTGATAAAGCAAAATAAAGAATTAGATAAATTATATAGTAATAGTGTTAATTCATTAAGAGTTATGACATTTCTTGACGATAAGGGAGAAGTGCATATATTAAATACTATACTTAAAATAGGGAATAATGCTAAAGTAGATAATTTTAGTAGTGGAGGTATGTATACTTTTGTGAATAAAAAGGGAGAAGTGTTTGTTCCTGCGATAGACGAAGAAGGTAAAATATATGAGAAGCACCCGATTAGTGGAGTAAAAATAGTAGGGTTTAAGGTTCCTATGTATGAAAAAATAGAAAAGTTAGTAAGTGAGGCCTCTAAATTAGTGCCTACGATTAGGTATGTCGGTTGGGATATAGCAATAACGGATAATTCTCTTCTTTTAATAGAAGGTAATGAGTACCCTGGAATATTTCAAGTTAAACCTAGTATAAGTGGTATTAAGACAGGGCTAATTCCTGAATATAGGAAATATATGGATATTTGAGGTGGTTATAGATGCTAATTCCATTAATACTTAGTGTAGTTTCAATTTTGTTTTTACTTATTGGTACTCTTATTGTATTTACATTTGATAATAATAAAAAAATTGTTACATTTAGTGTAAGTTTGGGCTTTGTAGTGCTTGTGTTACTTGGAGTGTTACATTTATTACCTGAAGCATTTGAGGCTTTTAGAGATACATATAGTAAAAAAATTAGTATAATATTAATTGTCATTATATCTTTAATTGGTTTTTTTGTAGTATGGCTTTTAGATAAATTAGGTGGACATCATAATCACGATAAAGAACATTATGAGCATATATCTACTATTACTTGTATATTTTTAGTAGTTCACAATTTAATTGAAGGTATGAGTATATATAGCACGAGTTTATTAAATTATGAAGTTGCTTTGATGCTTACTATAGGAATAGGGTTACATAACTTACCTCTAGGGCTTACTTTATCTAGTACATATTATAAGAACCACTCTAAACTTAGAACTTTACTTTTTATAACTTTAATAGGGCTTTCTTATTTAGTGGGGGTAGTAATTACTCATTTATTTAATGGGGTTGTTATGTTACCTTTAATACTAGGTAGTTTACTTACAATTACTTTTGGTATGGTTATGTATATAGCGACTAATGAATTTTTGCCTCTTATGTTAGAAAGTAAAAATAAAAAATATATGTATGTGGGGTTAATACTTGGTATAATATTAATGATATTATCATTATTTATATAAGGAGAGAGTATGATTTTAGATTTTATAAAAACAAATAGATATTATTTACTATCTTTATTAGTACTTATGTTAGTGTTTTTCTTATGTAAATGGTATTTTATAGAAGATATAATTAAAATAGACGAAGATGTGTCTTATTTTATTCAAAATCATATTGTCAATGATAATTTTACTCATTTTTTTCAAATTATTACTAATATGGGTGGTGTTTTCTTTTTTGTAGTAGTACTCATTATAATATTAATTCTTACATATAAAAAGAAGATATTTAGTACTATGAGTATAAATTTAGGTATTACGTATTTAGTTAGTGTTATATTTAAAAATGTATTTGTAAGAGAGAGACCTATTTATAGTTTAATAGAAAAACCTAGTGATTATTCATTTCCTAGTGGGCATACTATGTGTAGTGTGGCGTTTTATGGGTTTAGTGTTTATTTAATTAATAAATATGTTAAAAATAAATGGGTTAAATTAATTTTAGATTTAATTATAGGGTTAGTTTTGGTTTTAGTTGGGTTTTCTAGGCTTTATTTAAATGTTCATTATTTAACAGATGTAATATGTGGGGGAGTGCTAGGTTTAATTTGTTTGATTATGTTTGTTAGATATGTTAAAATAAAAAAGGTAATATGAGGTGTTTATGAAAAAGAATTTAGTTTTGTTTTTTAAAGGTATAATATTAGGAATATCATTTATTATTCCAGGGGTTAGTGGTGGAACACTTGCTGTTTTACTTGGGATATATGAAGAACTCATTGAGGCTGCTAGTAATTTTTATAAAAGTGTGTCTAAATTTAAGAAATATTGTAAGTTTTTGTTTCCTTTATTAATAGGTGTGGTGTTTGCTATTGGAATATGTGCGAAGATTATTAAACTTGGATTAGAGAAAGCGCCTATAATAACTATGCTTATATTTTTGGGACTTATACTTGGAGGTATACCTAAATTGTTTAAGGAAGTGGATAAACCAAAAGGGAAAGACTTTTTGCTTATGTTAATAGGCGTTATAATAGTTGGTGGTATGTTCTTCTTAGATAGTGGCAAGAATATATCTTTTGAAAATATGAGTGTTTTATCTTATGGAATGTTGTTTTTAGTGGGAGTACTTGCAAGTGCGACTATGGTAGTGCCTGGAATAAGTGGGTCATTTACATTAATGCTTATTGGGTACTATGAACCTATTTTAGGAGTTGTAAATAATTTGACTTCTTTTAATGATTTTGGTAGTAATTTGCTTATTTTAATGCCATTTTTACTTGGGGTTATAATAGGTATAGTTGTTGTTGCTAAGATAATTGAATATGCTTTAAATAAATATCCGAAGGCTACTTATTATGTCATATTAGGGTTTGTATTTTCTTCAGTTATAAGTGTTATTTATGAGGTATGTCAATTTGATTTTAACTGGGTACATTTGGCTATTGGAGTGGTACTTATGTTAATTGATGCAATTTTTGTGTATAAAGTATTTGAAAAATAAAAGAATATATGGTATTATATTCTTGTAACGCAGACATAGTACAATGGTTAGTATGTGGCCTTGCCAAGGCTAAGATGCGGGTTCGATTCC
>CANRGI010000059.1 GCA_947630095.1 uncultured Bacilli bacterium | reverse complement strand
AAAGAAATTATCCCTAGTTTGTTATATTCTTCTAATGCTTCTATGTATTTATTTATTAAATAAGGTATCTCATTTTTTCCTAATTCTAATCTATTATTTAAATAAACTAAATTATCTAAAGTATTTTCAATAGTTTCTTTACCAATTAATATTACATCTTTTACTACAACTTCATTATAAAAATTAGTTATATTACATAATTTAACCATAAAATAGCAACCTTTAACTTTACTTATTTTAATATTACTTACATCTACTCTAACTCTATCCATTGTATATACACTTTTAATTTTTAATCTACTATATTTTTCGTCTTTACTTATTCTTATTTTTCCATAGAAATTATAGTTATTAAAATATTTTTGGATAAATTTCTTTTTATCTTCTGTAAAAGTTATTTTTAAAAATTCTTCAAGAGGAACAATATACTTTACTACACTATTCATATAAATATCTACTAATTCTTTTTCATTATCTACATTTTTATTTATAAATTCTTCATATATTCTTCTTGACTCATTTCTTAGTGTTAATGTTTGATTTACTTTAAAATAATCTGGACTTTTAAAAGAGTTAATATCATATTTTGCTTTGTTTAAATTATTTAATAATTTTAATATTTCTAATATTTCTTTTGTATTATAATTTGTAAATAAAATATTCATAAATTTTATTAGTACTGTATAATAATAATTATTAACTATAGCATTTTTATCTTCTATAAGTTTATTTAAATCATTAATTTTATTAATAAAATATTTATCTTTTATTAATGATAAATTATTTGTACAAATTTCTAATAATATAGTAATTTCGTGTAATATTAAACTAGGTGTAATAGGAAAAGTATTAAGTGTATCTATCCAATCTATATATAGATTATCTTTTATATTATCTTCAAAATAAAGTTCTTTTTGTATTTGATATTTAGTTATTTCATTATCAACAGTAAATTCTTTTGTATTCATTTCATTAATAATATCTAATGAATTATTATAATCAATATAATCTTTATATTTAATGACATTTAATTTTTTTAAAAAATGTAATGCTTGATTTAATTCTCCATTATCTAATAATATATTAACTATTTCTTTTATAGTATCTTTATTTTCTCTTTTATTTATTTTAGATATTTTATAAATATAATTTTTTATATAATTATAACCATTTAAAGATACAATTACTTTAATATAATTTAATATTTTCTCATAATCACTATTATCTAAAAAATTATTAATTATATTTTTAGATAGTTCACTAATATTACTTTCTAAATCTATATGTATATCTAATTTTTCATTTACAAGTTTATTATTATATTTTGAATTTAGATTATTATATTCATTATTTAATTCAATTAATTTTTCTAGTATTTTAGTAGCATTAGTTCTATATAAATTTACATTATCTACTTTACCTAATATATTTTTAAGTTTTTTACTATTAACTAAATAACTAGGGTTATTTGTGCATATTTTAGGAATAAAAATATAATCTAAATAAAGAAATGTATAAATATCTTTTTGTATAAAAGTATATAAATCACTAAACTCACTTAATAGTTTTTCTTGGTCTTCTGGTATTACATAATTATTATTTTTTAAATAATTTATCTTTAATATTTTTTTAATAGTATCTAGGTCAATAATATTCTTTTTTAATTCTTTATATTTAGATATTACATAACCATTAAATCTTTTTACTAACTTTTCTACATAATCAATAAAATCATAAGCATTTTCGTCATTAGTATCTATTTCATTTATAGTAATATCATTAAAAATATCTTTCATTATATTTATAAACTTCTTATGTAAATTATATACTCCATCATAATTAAGTATAATTGGTTTATATACTGAACTAAATAATATATATGTTTCTTTTAGAAAATCATTTATTAAACTCTCATTACTATCATTTATTAATTCTTTTATATAATCTAATGTTTTAATTAATTCATTACCACATTTAATTCTTTCATTATTTATATTTTGTTTTTCATTTTGATAATCTTTATTATCAATTACGTTATTATTAAAATTTATAATACCATCTAATAGAATTTTTAATTTATTATATTCATTAAAATACATATAGGCATTTATATAAAGAAATAATTGTCTTTCATTTTTATTAATATTTTTTAAATAGTTAAAAAGTAAATTTTTAGTATCTTCATTTATTAAGTTTTTATTACCTGATAATATAATAAAGTAATAATTTATATTATAATTTAACCAATATTTTATCCAAGTATTAATTCTCTCTTTATTATGCTCTTTTTCTATTAGTGAAGTAAACTGAATAATAGTTTTATCTATATTAGTAGATTCTTTGGTTTTTTTAATTAAAAAATATAATTTTTTATCTTTTTCCATTATTTCATTTAAATTCATAATTTACCTCTTAATTTATTAAACCGTGGTCTAATGCACTATAGTAGAAAAAGTTATAATATCTTTCGTCTACAAAAGTAAATTTCTCTGTATCTATTTTTTTAAGTATTCCCAATTTAACTATTAAGTCTATCATTTCGTCTACATCAAAAGGATTAGTCTTTTTATATTTACTTATATAATCATTTATATAATCTACTAAATCAAAATAACTTATAACTATGTTATTTTCTAATTCTTCTCTTTTATTATAATCAAGAGCGACTACATAGATAAGAACACGAAGTACAAAAGGTGCTTTATAATCTCTTTTTATAACTTCTTCTCTTTTTACTATTGCCTTTAAAAAACTTTCTGCTATTTCGTCTTCATTATCAGGTACTTTAGCATTACATTCAATAATAGTTATTAAATTTTTAAGCATAAAAGCATTTTTCATTGTTTCTTTTAAATAAGGATTTTTTACTATTATTTCTTTAACTTTTTCATTAACAATTTCTGGTTTAGAAGAATTACCTAATATAAAACTTTCTATTTTATCTTCACTTACTCCATCTATTACAAACGTAGGGTAATCATTTAATATGGACATATCATTGTTATCTCTATCAGTTATTATTACTTTAGTATTTTTATTACTTAATATAAAATTTTCTAAAGCATCTATATATCTTCTTTTATCAAATGGAGATGTAATTCTTAATTCATTAATTCCATCTATATATAGATTTAATAAGCCTTTTTGAAGTAACTTAGATACTATTATTTTATCTACATTTAATTCTTTACTTATTAATTCCAATATTTCTGTTTCTTCATTATTTTCTTTTATTTTAACTAATTCTATCATAACAGGTATTTTACCTTTATAACCGTGTTTTTTAACTGTTTCTAATTCTTCTCTTATAATATGCT
Organism: uncultured Bacilli bacterium; assembly: GCA_947630095.1. Taxonomy (GTDB): domain Bacteria; phylum Bacillota_I; class Bacilli_A; order RF39; family UBA660; genus MGBC139354. Next base: position 4,095 of record CANRGI010000059.1, on the reverse strand, counting down.
CAATAGTTGTTGTTTTACCTATACCAGCATAGCCTATTAATTTAGCCTTGTTAAAAAGGGTATTTTGATTTAATTTTAATTTAGACTCGTCTATTATTTTGTTTATTTCGTGAAAAGAACTAAGAGCATTTATATCTTTAAATAAACTATAATAATCATTTTCATATATGTGCATATTAAGTGGAATATAAGAGAAATTTTCACTATATTTTTCATTTAATCTCTTTATATTTTTTTCAATATATTCTTTAAAACTTAAATTTTCTTCAATGTATTTATTTATTATAACATTATTATATTTATAAACAACTTCTATACAAGTATAAATCATATTTAATATTCTATCATACTTAAATTTATTCTTATCTTTTGCAGGTAAGTTTTTATGCACGATAGCGTTTCTACCTGAATAAGCACGAACATAAGGAAGTATCTCTTTTTTATCAAGAAAATAATTCTCTGCATATTTTGGGTCATCTGGACTATAAAACTCTCCATATTCATTTTTTTGCATTAATAAATCATAGTAATTTTTTCTATCAGGATAATTATTAACTTCTAAAATATCTAATTTTTTATATAAATTACCTAAAGAGCACTGAGTTATATTTAGAGACTTATATTGCTTTTTATCTAAAACATAATAAAGTAATTTTAATGTAGACTCGATTAAAATTATGTTAGAACTAGGTATGCTTTTAGCACGATTAATTAAATCAAAACACTCTTTAAATTCTGAATTTAAATCTGTTATATTGACATCACTACAAGTTTCACTAAATGATAAAAACATTAAAAATATTTCTATTCTTTTATTTATTTCTTCTTTAGTTATATTTGGTTTGGCACTTTCATAAATGCTTTCTAATTCTTTACTTAAACTATCTATCATTATTATCACCTTTAATCTAACGTTTTATAGAAATAGTAGTTATAAAAACTTTCTTCTTTAAAAGAGTACTTTTCATACTCTACTTCTGTTAAAATACCCATTTTCTTAATTAAAAGAAGTAAGGCATCTGTATCTATTTCTTTATTTTGTTTAGAAAAATAATCATTAAATATCTCTATTATTTTAAAGTAACTAACTGGGTTATTATTTTCTATTATACTTACATAATAGGTTAGTACTTCATTTATATAAACTGCTAATTTCTCTTTTTTCTCATTAATTTCTCTATTTATAATTGCCTTTAAATATACTTCTCCTAAATCAACTAAATTAACTGGAATATCTTCTCCACTTTCTATTATTGCTATTAAATTTTTAAGCATTAATGGGTCTATTTTTATATTTTGTAATTCTTTATTTTTGAAAAAAGCATCTTTAACTTTATTAGAATTTTCACTATTTCCTTCAATGAAAGCGATTATATCGTCTTGGGTCATACCTTGGATTAAAAATGTATTTTCACAGTTATTTAGAACAGATACTTCGTTATTATCTCTATCTGTTACTATTATTTTAATCTTTTGTGTATCTTTTCTATTTATAAAGTTTTCTATAGTGTCTAATTCTTTTCTTTTATCAAAAGTATCAGTAATACTTATTTCATTAATACCATCTAAATATAAATTTATTCTATTATTTTTTATTAAATATTTTACTATATCTAAATCAGATATATTTAATTTTTTACATATAAGGTCTTCTACTAAAGATAAATCACTTACTGTAATAAGTCTGATTAACAAAGGTATTTTCTTTTTGTCATTATATCTTTTAGCATCTAAATATTCTATATACTCAAGTGTTGTTGTTTTACCTGCTCCAGCATAACCTATTAATTTAATACGTTTAATTTCTTCATTTTCATTAATATCTATAAATGGAATATAATCGTCCCTATCAGTATAATTATCTGTATTTTCGTCGTTATAATCTACTACACTAGATGGAATATATTTAAAGTTTACTTTGCTTTCATAGTTCTTGATAATATTTTCTATATAATTATGTATATTTATTTTTTTATCTATGTATAACTCATATATTTCGTCTTTTACCTTATATGTTAGATTTATATAAGTATATATAATATTAATTAAATATTCCCAATAAGTAGTAGTATCTAATTTATCTTCTATTTCATTTTTATTATTTTCTAAATTTAAAGTTTTTTTATAATAATCAGTTTCTTCTATTAAATTTTTATTAGTAAGTTCTTTAAGAGTATCTAAAATAAAAGTTAAATCTAATATCTTTTTTAAATCTAACATACCTTCTTCTACAATAACTCTTTCTATTTCACTTTTAAAATTATTAACAAATTCTGTATTTTCAAATACATATAAAAACTTAATAAAAATATCTATTTTTAATTTTAATTCTTCTTCATTTTTAATATTAATTATGTCACTTTTTTCTTTAAATATTTTATTTAAAAAACTCTCTACAAACATAATACACTTCCTTTTATTACATTTTAACATTTATATTTTAATATGTAAATTATTCTTTAATAAAAAAATAAGACTAAAAATAACTCTAATCTTATTATTATAATATTTTACTTATATTCATTTTTTGATATAAAACTCTTAAAATAACAACTATTTTTTCTTTTTCATTAATAGTATAAAACATAAGAAAATTTTTAATTTTATAACTTCTATATTCGTATTCTAAAACACCTATAAGTGTATATATTGATTTATATATTGGATAATTATAAGGAAATTCTGCTATATTATTTATACCATTCATAAATGCTTTTCTTAAATTTCTACTTGCCGTCTTGTTTTTTAAGTTAAGAGATATATAATGAAGAATATTATCTATGTCTTCTTTTGCAATAGGTAATAATTCTATTTTATACATTTTACTCTATTATGTCGTCCATACTTTTTTTTATATCTTCTATAGTATATCTCTTATTAGTACTTTTCATTTCAATTTCGGCTTCTTTTAATTTATTATATATATATTCGTCGTAATTAGTAGTTTTAATTTCAAATGGTAACTTTTTTTCTCTAATAACTGTTTTTATAAACATATTAACTGCTGTAGATACGTTCATACCTACACTACTACAAAAATCTTCAAATATTTTTTTATCATTAGCATCTACTCTAACATTTATATTTAGCGTTTCCATATTTATAACCTCTTTTCTGTAATAATTATATGAAATCACATCTATTTTGTCAATATTTTTTTACATTGTGTATGTGCTGTTTTACATCGTCGTTGTTTAGTATCATTTTCTTTTAAACATTAAATCTAAAATGACAAATATCTCCATCTTGCATTACATATTCTTTTCCTTCAAGTCTTACTTTACCCGCTTCTCTAACATTTTGCTCACTACCTAAAGTAACTAAATCATTATAACTCATTACTTCTGCTTTAATAAAACCTTTTTGAAAATCAGTATGTATTATACCTGCACATTCTGGTGCTTTCATACCATCTTTAAATGTCCAGGCTCTTACTTCGTCACTTCCTACTGTAAAGAAAGTTTTAAGTCCTAATATTTTATAAGTAGCATTTATTAAATCGTCTAGTCCACTTGATTTTATTCCTAATTCGCTTAAGAATACTTTTCTTTCACTATCTTCTAATTCTACAAGTTCACTTTCTATTTTAGCACACATAAGAATTACAGTTGAATTATCTTTCTTAGCATATTCTTTTATTTTATCTACTAAAGGATTATTACCCATTACTAAGTCCATTTCACTTACATTTACTAAATATATCATAGGTTTAAGAGTTATAAAATTAAATGGTTTAATTATTTCTAATTCTTCTATAGTTAATTCTAAATCTCTTAATGCTCCGCCTTTTTTTAAATGTTCGTTACATTTATTTAGAACATCTACTTCTTTAAGTAATACTTTATCATTAGTCATTTGTGCTTTTTTAGAAATTCTATCTAATCTATTACTAATTATTTCAGTATCAGAAATTGCTAACTCTAAATTTATTATTTCAGCATCTCTTACTGGGTCTATATCTCCTTCAACGTGTATTATGTCTTTATCTTGAAATGCCCTTACAACGTGAATAACTGCATCTACTTCTCTTATATGACTTAAAAATTTATTTCCTAAACCTTCACCATTACTTGCTCCTTTGACAAGTCCTGCTAT
>CANRGI010000058.1 GCA_947630095.1 uncultured Bacilli bacterium | reverse complement strand
CTACATTTGCAAATAATAAATATTCCCCAGTTTTAACTGCACACACAAGTGTTGTACCAAGTCCCGTAGAATCTACGTGTTCATTAGCATATCTTATAATATCAGAATTAACTTCTTCAATTATCTCTTTGAGCCAATTAATCGCATCAACTTTACTACCTAAACTACTCATATTTTGAAATCTACTACCTATTTCAGTAACAGCCATTGAACTAGCAACTTCTCCAGCCCTATGTCCTCCCATACCATCAGCAACCATTAGTAAATAATCATTATTTTTATTTTTTACTATAGTGACGCTATCTTCATTATGACTTCTTACCTTACCAGGGTCAGTTTGATAATGTGCTAACATATAACACTCTCCTTACTTCTAATCTAACTACTAACAAGTATATCATATTTTTGCCACATTTAAAAGAAAACTAATTAATTATATGTCAAATCATAGGTAATAATTTTAAAACTTTACTTTTATTTACAATTTTTAATGAACTATAATCATAAATAGGTAAATCTTTATTCATTTCATTTAATATTTTTATTATATCATATAATTCTAATAAAGATGTTTTCACTTCTTCCATATTTTCTCTTTCTACTATCTCCTTAATTCTAAACATAATACCTATTATATATTCTTTATCTATTTTTGATTTTACTTGCCATTCGTCATAATAATTACTACATCTTAAAGGAATAATAGTATTTCTTAACATAATTCTACTATCTCTTCCATTATCTACATATTTAGTTTTATATGCTTTTACCCTTTTATCTATCATAAATTGGGGATAATATTTATATCTATGAGAAGCATATTCATAACTATCATAGTATTCTTTTTCTAATTTAAATAGACTTATAAAATGAGGTCCACAAAACCCAAAATTATTATTAGTATTACACCCATATAACTTTTTAGATAACACTCCTTTATTTAAAATACTAATAAACTTATCTCTATCATATTTAAAGGCAGAATAAAAACACTCATAGTCTATATTAGTACTATTATCTTCTATATCTAATATTATTTTATATACATCCTCTTTTTCCATAAAGATTATTATAAATAAAAAAAAAGATAAAAACAATATCTTTTTCTAAATTTCTATACAAAAAATACTTGATACCACTTTAAAAAAGTATATATAGTCCAAACTTTTTTATAATTATCTTTCTTTTTATTTTTATGTTCTATAAGTAATTTATTAATATATTTTTGATTAAAAAACTCTCCTGCTATACTTAAATTAAATGTATTTTTAATTTCTTCATACACTTTATCTTCTCTTATCCACTCTCTTAAAGGAACAGGAAACCCTAATTTCTTTCTTTTATAAGCATCTGTTGGTATAATTTCTTTTGCTACTTCTCTAAATAATATTTTAGTATCTGTTTTATTTATTTTATATATATCAGGTAACTTTCTAATTACATTATATACTTCTAAATCAAGATATGGTGTCCTTGCTTCCAAAGTCAATTATTTGTCTTTTTACTAAATTAGATTTATTCTTACACGTTTCATATATTTCTTTAGTTATATCCGTGCATTTTATTTGATTACCAAAGTTTACTAACCTTTTTGCTTCTTTACTTTTAAATACTTCTCCAAGCCCGATATGGTAACTTTCTAATTTAGCCCCTCTTCTATATATAAAGTTAAGTCCTCTTTTAGGAGGTAAAATTGATACCAAAGTAGATGCAATTTTCCTCATAAAATAAGGTATTTTCATATACCATACATTAGTACTTTCTTCTAAATAATTTAAGTATCCCCCAAAAAACTCGTCAGCCCCTTCCCCACTCATTACAACTTTTACGTCTTTACTTGCAAGTTCAGATAAAAAATATAAACTAATTAGTGATGGGTCAGCAAGAGGTTCGTCACTCATATACATTACTTTAGGTACTGCTTCCATATATTCTTCCATAGTTATTATCTTACTTTTATTACTTATCTTAAGTTTACTAGCAAGTTTATATGCTTCCATATTTTCACTATACTTAGGGTTTTCATATCCAACTGAAAAAGTATCTTTAACCTTAGATAAACTAACTATATAACTTGAGTCTACCCCACTTGATAAAAAAGACCCTACTTTTTCACTCCCCATTTTATGTACTTCTAATGAATTTTTAAGTGTATCTTTTATACCTTTCATAAGTTCTTCTTTACTTAAATCTTCTTCTTGAAAATCTAACATAAAATATCTTTTTTTATCTATTACCCCATCTTTATAATTTAAATAACTTCCTGCATCTAATGAATATACTCCCTTAAAAAAAGTTTCACTACTAGGATTAAAATTAAAACATAAATAACTTGATAACACATCTTTATTTAGTACTTTATTAAAATTAGGATACTCTAAAATAGCCTTTATTTCACTAGCAAATATAAATGTATCTCCCACTAAAGTATAATATAGAGGTTTAATTCCAAAATGGTCTCTTGCCATAAATAAATTTTTATTCTTTTTATCCCATATTACAAATGCAAACATACCTCTTAAATGATTAACCATATCTTTTTCCCATTTTTCATAAGCGTGTACTAACACCTCTGTATCACTATTACTTATAAATGTATGTCCATTTTTTTCTAATTCATTTTTAAGTTCTTTATAATTATAAATTTCCCCATTAAATAAAATAACTAAGTTTTTATTTTCATTATATAAAGGTTGCACCCCTCCTTCTTTATCTATAATAGCAAGCCTTCTATGCCCAAGGGCTATATATTTATCTATATAGTATCCTTCCCCATCAGGCCCACGATGTTTTATTTTATCAGCCATTTTCTTAATTATTATCTTTTTATTTTTATCTTTACTTATAAATCCCACTATGCCACACATAGTATCACCCTAGTAGTATTATTTACCAAATTTTAGAAATTATTAAAAAAACACTTGAATAATCAAATGTCTTTCTTTTCATAACTAGCCCTTAATTGCCCACACGCACCTTTTATTCCTTTACCCATTTCTCTTCTTACTATAGCATTTACATTTAAGGTTATTAGTTCTTTATAAAATCTATCTATTTTCTCTTTATCACATCTTTTAAATTCACTATGACTTGTAGCATTATAAGGTATTAAATTTACATATACTAATTTACCTTTAACTAGATTTGCTAATTCTCTTGCATTATCTAAACTATCATTTATCCCATCTAAAAGTATGTATTCTATTGTAACTTTTCTATTAGTTTTATCTATATAATAATCTATTGCTTCCATTACTTCTTTTATATTATATAGTTTATTTATAGGCATTAATTTATTTCTTATTTTATCATTAGAAGCGTGTAAACTTATTGCTAAATTAACTTGTGTTTTAAGTAAAGCAAAAGATTTTATTTTAGGTACTAACCCACAAGTAGAAACAGTTATTCTCCTACTACCAATATTCATACCTTTATTAGTAGTAAAAATATCTATTGCTTTTATTAAGTTATCATAGTTATCAAAAGGCTCTCCTATACCCATTATAACTATATTATCTAATTTTATATTATTTATTTTTTCTATTGTAATAACTTGTAAAACTATTTCACTTACACTTAAATTTCTAATCTTCTTTAGTGTCCCACTTTCACAAAAAGCACACCCCATATTGCATCCTACTTGAGTACTTATACATAAACTATTTCCATAATTATGCTTCATTAACACGCATTCTATACTAGCATTATCTATAAGTAATAAGTATTTAATGGTATCACTACTTTCTAACTTTTCTAATACTTCTAACTTATCTATTTTAAAATTCTCTTCTAAATATATTTTAAGTTCTTTACTTATATTATTTATCTCACTAAAACTATTAACTTGTTTTTTATATATTCCTTCAAATACTTGAGTAGCATTATATTTTTTAAAGTTTTCACTAACTAATAAAGTTTCTAACTCACTAATAGTTATATCAAAAATACTTCTCATTCTAACACAGCCTTTATCCTACGTACTCCAGTACTTGAACTTTCTTCTTTTATAATTCTAAAGTGCCCTAGTTCATTAGTGTTTTTAACGTGTGGTCCACCACATAATTCTTTAGATACATCTCCTATACTGTAAACGGTTACTATATCAGGGTACTTCTCTATAAACATACACTCAGCCCCACTTTTTAATGCTTCTTCTTTTTTCATTTCAGTTTTAGTTACTTCTAACCCTTCATTTATCCAACCATTTACTATATCTTCAACACGTTTCTTTTCTTCTTCACTTAATTTATGGTCACAAGAAAAATCAAATCTCATTCTCTCACTAGTAATATTACTTCCCTTTTGATGTACATTTTTATCTACTACTATTTTAAGTGCAGCATTAAGTAAATGAGTAGCAGTATGATATTTAATTTCTTCACTTCCACCACCTGCTAAACCACCTTTAAATTTACCTTTACTTTGTGTCCTACTTAATTCTTGATGTGCCTTAAATTTCTCTTTAAATCCTTTTATATCTACACTTCTTCCTCTTTCTCCCGCAAGTTCTACTGTTAATTCAATAGGAAATCCAAAAGTATCATAAAGTCTAAAAGCATCGTCTTTATCTAATACTTCTTCGTCTAAATTCTTCATAATCTTTTCAAATTCTCTTAAACCTTTTTCTAAAGTTTTATTAAATTTCAATTTTTCATTTCTAAGTACATCTAATACTACATCTCTATTTTCTACTAATTCACTATAATATTTTGAATACTCGTCCATTATACTAATAGCAATCTCTCTTTCCCAATCACTATTTATATCTATCCCTAACTTCTTCGCGTGTCTTATACTTCTTCTAATTAATCTTCTTAGTATATATCCTTGGTCAGTATTACTTGGTTTAATTTGAGAAGTATCTGCACTTATAAATACACTAGTCCTAATATGGTCTGCTATTATCCTCATACTTTCTTCATTACCTTCATAACTTCTATTTGATACTCTCTCTATTGTATTTATTATATTTTTCCATACACTAGATTTGTAGTTATCGTCAGTTCCTTCTAAAATAGCAACTACTCTTTCATACCCCATACCAGTATCTACATTCTTTTTAGGTAATTCAGTAAATGTCCCATCTTGATTATGATTATATTCCATAAATACATTATTCCATATCTCTACCCATCTATCGTCTTCTGGGTCAAACTTTTCTGGTACTTCGTCTTTACTATTAAAGTAAAATATTTCAGTATCACTTCCACAAGGCCCGAAGTTTTCCATATTAGGCCACCAGTTATTTTCTTCTCCTAGATACGCTATTCTATCTTCACTTATTCCTTCTCTTTTCCACGCTTCAGCACTTACTTTATCACGTCCTACCATATCATTACCTTTAAATACAGTAACAGCAAGTCTTTGAATAGGTATTTTTAATACTTTAGTTAAAAACTCCATACTATAAGCAATACTCTCTTCTTTAAAGTAATCACCTAAACTCCAGTTACCTAGCATTTCAAAAAATGTATGATGTGTTTTATCTCCAATGGAGTCTAAATCATTAGTCCTAATACATTTTTGATAATCAACTAATCTTTTCCCATAAGGATGCTCTTCCCCCATTAAATAAGGAATAAGTGGTTGCATACCTGCTGTATTAAATAGTACTGATGGGTCATTTTCAGGTACTACAGGCGCACTAGGTATTTGCTTATGTCCTTTACTTACAAAATATTTTATATACTCGTCTTTTAAATTCATAATTTATCTTCTCCTAACAATTCTATTATTTTCTTATTTAATTCACTTTTACTTCCATTATTATCTATTATATAATCAAACTTATCATAATCTTCTAAATCTATTTCAGTCAAATGTTTCTTTTCATTTTCACTTAATGTATTATCTTCTCTTTTAACACATATAGATTTAACATTTTTAAATTTACTCTTTACCATATCTATTTCTTTTTTAAGTCTAGCATCACTTATAATAATGATATCAAAAAAATAACTATATACTTTTATATCCTCTATTATTCTATTTATAAAAAAATTATCGTCTATTTTCCCTCTTATTATATCAGTACCCAATTCTTGTAATAATTTTCTAGGTTTAGTTTCGTCTAAACCATCCCAATTACTTATCTTTTTAGCATATTCTTTTAAATATGAACCAAATGCTAAACTTACTGCTTTTACTCCTTTAGAACTATAATACTCTAACATATAATTAGTTATTGTATCTTTCCCACTTCTAGCCCTACCTCCTATAATTATTATCTTTGCATCCCTTGTTTTAACTTCCATACACTCCTCCTTAAAATAAAAACCACGAAATAACTCAAGGACGAATTATCTCGCGGTACCACCTTTTTTTACTTATTATTTTTAACGAGTTTCCCCGTGGTCTATTAAACCAACTAAAAGAATAGCCTTCAAATAAAATATCTAATTCTTATTTCACCAACTAAGAACTCTCTACTTAGATAAATTTACTTTACTTATTTCTTTTTTAACGCTTTTAACTTTACTATAGCCAAAGAAGTTAAACTTCTCGTCTAAAAATTCATATATTATTTTTATTATCGCTACAAGTGGAGTAGCAATAATCATTCCAATTATACCAAAGAAATGTTCAAATATCAATAGTGAAATAACTATAGTAACTGGGTGTAAATCCATTTTCTTGCCTATTACAATAGGATGTAAGAAATTACCTTCAAATCCTTGTACTGCTACTATAAATATTAATGTTAATATTCCAATAAGCGGTGTTTGACTAAACCCTACTAAAACAGCAGGAATTCCTCCTATATAAGGTCCTACATAAGGAATAATATTAGTTACTGCACAGAAGAAAGCAAATAACACTGGTGCATTAAGTCCAATTATTTCAAACCCTACTACTGATACTAAAAATAATAAGAAAGATACCATTAATGTACCATTTACAAATTTATAAAGTACATCACTTATATTAGATAATATATGTTCAGCATCTCCTCTAGCCTTTTTAGGTAAAAAACTAAGTAATTGGGTACTTAAATTATTAAAATTAAATAACAAATAGAAACCTATTACAAGCCCTACTAAGAATTTACCAACTCCACTTACAAAACTTTCTACTATACCTATTACTTTAGTAGGTAAATTAGTAGCCATATCTTTACCCATTTCTTCTATATAATGTATAAATTCTATCTTAGTATCGTCCATATTTATATTTGTAGATTTCTCTAAAGATACAAATACTTTATCTATAACACCCTTTGCTTCACTTAATAAGTCAGGTATCATTTTAGCCATTTCATTAATTTGCTCTACTAAAGCAGGAATAACTGCTAAACAGAATAAATATATTACTACTAATAACATTAAAAATACAAGTACTACACTAAAACTCCTCTTAAGACCTTTCTCTTCTAATTTATTTACTAAAGGATTTAATAACCAAGCGATTAAAAACCCTATAAAAAATGGACTCATAACTCCTAAAAGAGTCAGAATAAAAGGTACTACTTTCCAAGTTC
>CANRGI010000057.1 GCA_947630095.1 uncultured Bacilli bacterium | reverse complement strand
GAAGCAGATACTATATACGGTAAAATTGGTGTAAAAGTATGGATATACAAAGGAGAGATACTTCCTGCTAAAAAGAACAAGGGAGGTAATGAAAATGTTACTACCAAAGAGAACTAAATATAGAAAACCACATCGTATTAGTTACGAGGGAAAAAGTAAAGGTAAAAACAAATTATCTTTTGGTGAATACGGACTAGTTGCTAAAAATGGTGCTTACATTACAGCAAGACAAATAGAAGCAGCACGTGTTGCTATCACAAGGGAACTTAAAAAAGCAAAAAGAGGTAGAGTATGGATAAATATATTCCCACATTTAGCAAGAACTAAAAAACCTCTTGAAGTACGTATGGGAAGCGGAAAAGGTAATGTTGAAGAATGGGTAGCAGTAGTTAAAACTGGTAAAATTATGTTTGAAATAGCAGACGTGCCAGAATCAGTAGCGCGTGAAGCATTCCGCTTAGCAAGTCACAAACTACCTATTCAAACTAAATTTATAAAGAAAGAAGAAAGTGGTGAAGTAAATGAAAATTAATGAAATAAGAAAAATGACCACTGAAGAAATAAATGCAAAAATAACTGAAACAAAAGCAGAATTATGGAACTTACGCTTTAGTAACGCTACTGGGTCTTTAGAAAAACCTCATAGAATTAAAGAATTAAGACACTTAGTAGCAAGACTTAAAACCGTACTTAATGAACGTAAGGAAGTTAATAACTAGGAGGTATTATGGAAAAAGTTAAAGAAACAGTAGTGGGTAAAGTAGTAAGTTCTTCTATGGATAAAACAATAGTAGTTTTAGTAGAAACTTACAAAAAACATCCATTATATAAAAAGAGAGTAAAATACTCTAAAAAATATAAAGCACATGACGAAGAAAACAAGGCTAAAGTTGGAGATACAGTAAAAATAGTTGCTAGTCGTCCAATAAGCAAAACAAAAAGATATGTATTAGATAGCATAATAGAAGACGCTATCGTACTTTAAAAGGAGGAAGTATTATGATACAACCCGAAAGTCGTTTAAAAGTGGCCGACAATTCTGGTGCTCGTGAACTATTAGTTATAAGAGTGCTAGGTGGCTCATTTGTAAGAAGCGGCAACATTGGAGATGTAGTTGTTGGAACAGTAAAGAAAGCAATTCCAAACTCAAATGTTAAAAAAGGAAAAGTCGTAAAAGCAGTAATAGTTAGAACTGTTAGTGGTGTTCAAAGAAAAGATGGTTCACACATCAAATTCGATGACAATGCTTGTGTTCTAATTAAAGATGATAAGAGTCCTGTAGGAACACGTGTTCTAGGACCTGTCGCTCGTGAACTACGTGACAAAGATTTCATGAAAATAGTTTCATTAGCGCCAGAGGTATTATAGGAGGTTACATTCGTGAAAATTAAAATTGGAGATAAGGTAAAGATAATTACTGGAACTAATAAAGGAAAAGAAGGAAAAGTATCAAAAGTTTTAAAAGAAGAAAACAGAGTAATAGTTGAAGGAATAAATATAGTAAAGAAACATATTAAACCTGGAAGAACTAATGAAACTGGCGGAATTCTTGAAACAGAGGCTCCTATTCATATTTCAAATGTAAGAGTTTTATCAAAAGAAGAAAAGAAAGAAACAAAGAAAGAACCTAAAAAGGAAACTAAAAAAGAACCTAAAAAGAAAGAGGAAACTTCAAAGAAAGAAACTAAAGAAGAGACTTTAGAAGAAACAAAAGAGGAAAAACCTAAAAAAACTAGGGCAAAAAAAGCAACAAAGGAAAAGAAAGAATTAGATAAATAGGAGGCTATATGGAAACATTAAAGAAATATTATGAAGACGAAATTGTTCCATCTCTAACAAAAAAATTCGGATACACTACAAAAATGCAAGTTCCAAAACTTGAGAAAATAGTTTTAAATATGGGTGTAGGAGATGCAATTAATGATTCTAAATATTTAGATGCTGCAGTAAAAGAACTTGAAGTAATCGCAGGTCAAAAGCCAGTTATAACAAGTGCTAAAAAATCTATCGCAGGATTTAAACTTAGAGAAGGAAACAAAATCGGATGTAAAGTTACACTTCGTGGAGATAAAATGTATATATTTTTAGAAAAGTTAATCAAAATCGCTCTTCCACGTGTGCGTGACTTTAGAGGAATATCAAAAGGAAGTTTTGATGGAAGGGGAAATTACACTCTTGGAATTAAAGAGCAATTAATATTCCCAGAAGTAGAATACGATCAAGTAATAAAAACTAGAGGACTTGACGTTGTAATGGTAACTACTGCAAAGACAAATGAAGAAGCATTGGCTTTACTAAGCAGTTTTGGGTTACCTTTCAAGAAATAAGGAGGTACTTTTATGGCAAAAACAAGCAAAATTGAAAGTTGGAAAAGAGGTTCTAAATTCAGTGCTAGAAATTATACAAGATGCGAAAGATGTGGAAGACCTCACGGTGTATTAAGAAAATTTGGTCTATGCCGTATATGTTTTAGAGAATTGGCCTATAAAGGACAAATACCAGGCGTTAAAAAGTCAAGTTGGTAAGAAGGGAGGACTAAAGTTATGGTAAATGATATAATTTCAGATATGCTAACAAGAATTCGTAATGCTAGTGCAATGAAATATAAAACAGTAGACGTACTTAGTTCAAAAATGACAAAAGAAATAGCAAATATACTTACAAAAGAAGGATATATTGATTCTTTTGAAGAGACAAGTGATGGTTCAAAAAAATTATTAACATTAAATTTAAAATATGGTGCAAGAAAAGAACACGTTATAACAGGACTTAAAAGAATTAGCAAACCAGGTTTAAGAGTATACGTAAAAGCATCAGAAGTTCCAAGAGTATTAAATGGACTTGGAATTGCTATCGTATCAACTTCAAAAGGAATAATGACAGACAAGGAAGCAAGAAACGCTCACTTAGGTGGAGAAGTTCTTTGTTATATCTGGTAAGGGGAGTATGTTATGAGTAGAATAGGTAAAAGAGTATTAGTTATACCTGAAGGTGTAACAGTTAATGTTAATGATAATGTTGTAAGTGTTAAAGGTAAACTTGGCGAGTTATCTCTTGATGTTAAACCAGGAATAAGCGTTAAATGTGAAGATGGTAAAGTAACAGTAGAAAGAGAAAATGATACTAAGGAATTAAAGCAATTGCACGGAACGACAAATGCAAATATTTCTAATATGTTAAATGGAGTAAGCACAGGTTTCAAAAAAGATTTAGAGATAAATGGTGTTGGTTATAAGTTCCAAGTTTCAGGTAATACACTAACAATAAGTGCAGGTTATTCACACGTAGTTAAAATGGAAGCACCTAAAGGAATTAAAATTGAAAGTCCTAGTGCTAACGAATTAACAATAAGTGGTTATGACAAACAACAAGTAGGAGAATTTGCTGCTCTTGTTCGTAAAGTTCGTGGACCAGAACCATATAAAGGAAAAGGAATTAAGTATAAAGAAGAACATATAAGACATAAGGAAGGAAAGAAAGCGGCATAAGGGAGGTAATTATAAATGATAAAAAAAGAATCAAGAAATAGTATGCGTTTAAAAAGACACGCGCGTATTAGAAAAAATTTATCAGGAAGTAGTGAAACACCAAGATTAAATGTATTTAGAAGTAACACCAATATTTATGCACAAATAATAGATGATGAAGCCTCTAAAACTTTAGTAAGTGCCTCTTCATTAGAAATGAAATTAAATAAATGTAATACTGAAGCATGCAAGGCTGTTGGAACAGAAATAGCAAAAAGAGCATTAGAAAAAGGCATAACAGAAGTAGTATTTGACCGTGGTGGATATAAATATCACGGAAGAATTAGTGCCCTAGCAGATGCAGCACGCGAAGCAGGATTAAAATTCTAAAGGGAGGATACAAATGAAAGAAGATAGAAAAAATAAAAAACAAGAATTTGCAAAGAAAACTAGTCCTTATGAAGAAAAAGTCATTTCAATTGGACGTGTATCAAAGACAACTAAAGGTGGACGTTCTATGAGATTTTCTGCTACTGTTGCAGTAGGAGATAGAAAAGGTAGAGTAGGACTAGGAACTGGTAAGGCAAATGAAGTTCCAGAAGCAATATCAAAAGCAATTAAAGCAGCAGAGAAAAACGTAATTAAAATAAATTTAGTTGAAGATAGAACTTTATCTCACGAAGCAATAGGCGTATGTGGAGCCGCTAAAGTTCTTATAAGACCTGCCAAAGCAGGACGTGGAATTATTGCTGGTGGACCAGTTCGTAACGTATTAGAACTTGCTGGTGTTAAAGATATAGTATCTAAATCACTTGGAAGTAATACACAAATAAATACTGCAAAAGCGGCTATGAACGCATTAAAACAACAAAGAAGTGCATCTCATATAGCATCTTTACGTGGTAAAAAAGTAGAGGAGATTATAGGATAATGAAATTAAATGAACTTATTAATAATCCTGGGTCTACTCACAAAAGAAAAACAGTAGGTAGAGGCCCAGGAAGTGGACTAGGCAAGACATCAGGACGTGGAGAAAAAGGTCAAAAAGCACGTTCAGGTGCAAGCATCAAACCTTGGTTTGAAGGTGGACAAAACCCACTATACAAAAGAATACCAAGAAGGGGTTTCAACAATGCTAGATTTACTAAAAGATATTCTGTAGTTAATGTATGTGACTTAAATCGCTTTGAAGATGGCGATGTAGTAACACCTGAATTATTAAAAGAAAAAGGTTTAGTAAACAAAGAATTGAGCGGTATTAAAATTTTAGGAAGTGGAACTCTTGAAAAGAAATTAACAGTTAAGGCTAACGTGTTTACAAACACCGCTATCAACAAAATAGAAAGTATTGGTGGAAAAGTTGAGGTGATTTAGGTGTTTGCAACAATCAAGCAAATATTTAAGAAGACTAATAAAGACCTAAAAAAGAGAGTATTATTCACACTTGGTGCTCTAGTTATATTCGCACTAGGTAATGCTATAACAGTCCCAGGTATGAAAGCAATAACAAAAGATTTAGGTTTCTTGGAATTATTAAACGCAATGAGTGGTGGAGGACTAAAGAGATTTAGTATATTCGCGCTAGGTGTAATGCCATACATTACAGCATCAATTATATTACAAGTTTTACAAATGGATTTAATGGGTATTAATTACTTTAAAGAATTAAAAGAACTAGGAGAAGAAGGTAGAAGAAAGATAAACAAAATAAATAGATATCTTGGTATAATATTTGCCTTTATAGAAGGTTATATCTATTCATTAATGTTTATGGGTAAAACAGGTTCAGCACTTGATTATATTGAAATAAGTGTAATACTAACTGCAGGAACAGCATTCCTACTTTGGTTAGGAGACGAAATAACTAATAAAGGTATAGGAAATGGTATAAGTCTTATCATTATGGCTGGTATTATAGACACAGTTCCAAATATGATGATACAAGCATTTGAAAATTTATTAGTAAATTCAGCAAACCGTTTCTTAGGTGGTTTATCATTCTGCTTATTTATTCTTATCTATGTAGGAATTATAGTAGGAGTAATATTTGTTCAAGAGGCTGAAAGAAGAATACCTATCCAATATTCGAACAGGAGTAGAGGTTCGTATGCTTCTAATCAATCATTTTTACCACTTCGCATCAATAGTGCAGGTGTAATGCCAGTAATATTCGCATCAGCAATACTAGCAATACCATCAGTACTAACTCAAATAATTAAAAAAGGTGCTTTTGTAACATTTGTAAAAAATTACTTAACAACAACAACTCCAATAGGCTTTGTAATATATATTGTATTGATAATATTATTTACTTATGGTTACACTTATGTAGCAGCAGTAAATCCAGAAGATATATCTAAAAACTTAAATAAACAAAATGCATACATTCCAGGAATAAGACCTGGCAAAGAAACAACTAAATATATTTCTAAAGTATTAAGTAGAATTACTTTTATGGGTTCTATTTTCATAGCAATAATCGCTGCAATACCTATCATATTTAGTTGGGTAACAGAAATGCCAAGTACAGTATCTCTTGGAGGTACAGGAATACTTATCGTAGTAGGCGTATTATTAGAAACTTATAAGCAACTAGAAAGTTCAGTTGCAAGTCGTGCATATAGGAGGTAGTGTAAATGAATTTAATTTTTATCGCTCCTCCCGCTGCTGGCAAAGGAACATATAGTACATTATTAAAAGAACATTATGGTTTTAACCATATAAGCGCGGGAGACATTATTCGTGAACAAGTCGCCCTTAAAACAGAAATAGGAAATCTTGTAAAAGACATCATAGCAAAAGGCGAAATGATTAATGACGACATAATGGCAAATCTAATAGAAACAAAATTAAAAACATTAGATTTATCTATACCATTTATGTTAGATGGTTATCCTAGAAAAATGAACCAAGTTCACGACTATGAAAGAATACTAAAAAATCTAAATTTAGAAGTAGATAAAGTATTATTCATAGATATTGATAAAGAAACAGGTTTAAATCGTATCTTAGGTAGAGTATCTTGCCCAATATGTAAAAAGAATTATAACACATTAAGTGGTTATATGGCTCCTAAAGAAGGTAATTTATGTGATGATTGTAAAGTAGAACTCGTATCAAGAACAGATGATACTAAAGAGTCTTACGAAACAAGATATGACATATATGTAAGTGAAACTAAACCAGTAATAGAATATTATAGAAATAAGGGCAAACTAATACAAATAGATGGAACAAAAGACCCAGATACAACATTTAAAGAGATAGAAAAAATCTTAGGAGTAAATTAATGGTTGGGATAAAGACAGAAGAAGAAATAGAATTAATGAGTTATGCTGGCAAAGTATGTTATGAATTATTAGAATTAATGGAAACAGAAATAAAACCAGGCATAACAACCCAAAAACTAAACATAATAGCAGATAAATTTATAAGAAGTAAAAAGTGTACCCCATCTTTTAAAAACTACGAAGGATACCCTAAAAGTATATGTACTTCTATTAATGAAGAAGTTGTACATAGTATCCCATCTTCAAGAAAATTAAAATATGGCGACATCATAACTATTGATGTAGGTGCTTGTTATAAAGGTTATCACGCTGACACAGCAAGAACATATAGAGTGGGTAAAGTTAGTAAAGAAGTTAATGATTTATTAATACACACTGAAGAAGCACTTTATAAAGGTTTAAGTGTAATAAAACCAGGAATAAAACTAAATGAAGTATGTTCTTCTATTGAAAGTGTTGCTAAAAAATACAACTATGGAGTAATAAGAGAATTAACAGGGCATGGTATCGGAACAGAGGTACACGAAGACCCATATATTCCAAATTATTCTAACACTGAAAGTGAGTTAATTCTAAAAGAAGGTATGACACTAGCAATAGAACCGATGTTTAGTTTAAGAAGTAAAGAAGTATGGCTCCTAGAAGACGACTGGACTATAGTCACAAGAGATGGTAGTCCCTCAGCACACTACGAGCATACTATTGCCGTTACTAAAGACGGCTACAAAATACTGACAGGGAAGTGATGAAATGGCTAAAAATGGCTATATAGAAGCAGAAGGAAAAGTACTAGAAGTTCTCCCAGGAGGAGATTTTAAAGTAAAATTAGAAAATGGTCATATTGTAGAGGCTCGCGTTTCTGGAAAAATGCGATTAAACCTAATTCGTATCTTTCCAGGCGATACAGTATT
>CANRGI010000056.1 GCA_947630095.1 uncultured Bacilli bacterium | reverse complement strand
AATTTACGATACTTATTATAATCAATATTTCCCTTTTCATTAACTATAGGAACTACTAAATCTCTATACTCTATTGTTATTTTTTCTTTCATTTAAACCTCCTTTAATTTAACAAGTTTTATTATATAATATATTCTCAAATATATCAATTATTTTATCATTTTTACCCATCATAAAAAGATGTATTTCTACATCTTTCCAAGTTTATTAAGTTTTCTAGCCTTAAATAATGATACGATAATACCAAGTCCAAATATAGTAACAACACCTATTAAAATATATTTTATTATATCATTTTTACTTTTAATATTGTTATTTTCTTTATTTTTATCAGTTTCACTACCAGTATTACCACTAGGAGTTTTATCTTTATCATTATCTTTATTATCTTCTACTTCATTATCTTCTATAGTATTATCTTCATTTTGATTATCATTAACTTCTTGATTATTCTCTTCTTGATTTGTATTAGTGCTATCATTACTATTTGAATTATTAGAATTATTATTAGTGTTAGCATTTACACTTCCACCACTACTTTGGTTATTATTACTACTACTTCCAGTATTACTTCCTTGATTACTTCCACTACTATTATTATCTTGACTATCATTATCATTATTGCCTTCATTACCATCTTGCGGAGTAGACGGGATATTTTCTTCTGGTTTAGTATATTCTAATTGAAATGCTTTTTCACCTTCACTAATATCACTTAACAAAACCGCTGCATAATTTAAATTAACAATAGTTGCGCTTACTAAAGTTATTTTATATTCTTGAGTAGTTTCTGTATTATTAACAAATGATAAAGTTCCAATATCTAATTTCCCATTTTTATCTAATAAATTCTTTTTAGCACTTCCTGTACTAATTATAATATTGTAATGATTTTCGTCACTTGTTACAAATCTTTTAACATAATCACTAGAAAGATTACTATTCCAATTTATAGAAGATAAATGTACATTACCATCAACTTTTACTATGATATTAACAGCACTTGCAAAACCCTCGTTCATTGTTACCGAAGCATTTACATTTCCATTAGATGTTTCATTTAAATCTAATAATGTACTTGCATCTAACTCTTTAGAAGTAAAGAGGAAGAAAGTCGCTAAAAATATAATAAACATATACTTCTTCATACTACTTCCTCCTAATTTTCTCCTATTTGAATATAATGTAAATCTTCTCTTGCTGGTAACTCTATACTGCTTAATGAAGTACTTGTAAGTCTTTCTCCATCAAGTGTTTCAGCATCGTTTACTCTGTATAATTCTACTCTTACTTTTTGCCCAACCATTTTAGCATAATCGCTAGCAGACACTGCATATACCCAAGTACCACTAGATATTTCTGCTAAATCAGTTCCACTAGGTAACTTAGCATATAGTAATTGTATACCGCCATAAATAGTATTACCATCACTTGCATTAACTAATTTAATTACATTAAATGCTGGATGTCCTCTATATTCTCCTGTGAATATAACTGTTCCTGCTTCTAAGCACTTACTTTCGTCTGCTTCGTCATAGCAATATTCTTCTTTAAGTACGCCAATACCTTCACTATTAAGACTAATGTTATCTCCTGGAGGCGCTAATAAATCTATTTCATTAACACTTATACCACTCTTATTTCCTACAGCGACAACTTTTACATAAGAAATATCTTTATAAGTCCATAATTGATTTCCACCAGTTGAACCTTCTTTATCGAAGTAAACTAAATTTGTATGTTTATTTTCTTCGTTAAATTCAAAAGTACCAGTCTTTGCTAAATTCCAAGTTTCACGATCTTTACTTACATAAACTTCATATTGATTTATATTATTTTCACTATCTTTAACACCTTTTATTTGTATTCCAGATAATGCTAAACTACTATTTAAATCAATTATTATATAAGCATCTCCTGTATCGTTTTTATCTACACGTACATTACCATTAAACTCATTATCTTTTCCATCAACTACATAATTAACTTGTAATTCGCTATAGTCCATTTCTGGGTCTTCGTCGTCTATCTTTTCGCCTTCAACCATAAAGTTACTTGAAGCAGAGAACTCGTCTTTCTTAACACTACTACTATATTCAACTTTAATTTCTTTTAAAGTATATGGTTCAGTATGATTTAGTAAATAGTCATAAGCAACAACTTGATAAGTTACAGCACGGTTATTAAATGACCCTAATAAATCAGTATAAGTATTACCTTCCGTAAAGCCTATTACTTCTCCATTACGTATTATCTCATAACCTAGTATCTTTTCACTTTCTCCACTTACATCAAAACTCAATGTAATATTTTTATTTACTACATCTTCACTAGCAAATGAAGCGTTTACTTTTACACTATCACTTATAGCACTTCCTCCACTTAATCTATATCTACGAGCCTTATCATTTAAGTACCAAATCTTTTTACTAGGAGTATCTTTATACTTACTTTCTACATATTCACGGGCTTTGTCACTTACTACTACACCCCAATTTTCAAAATAAGGTATTAAATTCTCTCCTGCCGCATCACTAGCATACATAACTAGTAACTCGTCACTAGTTCCGCTTAGTCTATTACTTCTAACATCCCTATTGATTTTAGCAAAAATTGAATTAGTATCTTCAAATGTATTCTCATTGTCATAAGCCAAATGAAGTTGCCAATACATACCTAACGCAGTAAATACATTAGTAGGTTTTCCTTGAGTACCACTTGTAACTTTTTCATATATCTTTGGATATATTTCTGAAACTTCTAATCTACTTAAAGATTTATCGTCAGCAGTTTGGGCAAGTAAAGCATATACATTATTTGTAACCTCTGCACGAACTAATTTTGAAAGATTTATTTGGTGTCCTATTTCGTGAGAAATACCCCATCCGAAATATCCAGCAAAATCATTTCCCATAGTTTTTCCTTGAAGTAATCCTTTTGTAGATTCATATTCTACACCAATATGTAATCCACCTGCATACATAAATGCTCCATCAAACATTTGCATATAACGAATGTTTACTCTACCAGTAGGCATTCTATCACTAGCGTGTGCTTTCTTTTCGTCAGCAGTTTCATATTCTTCTAAAGTAGAAAAACCTTTTTGCCTATAGAAATACTCTACCATTTCGTCAAATGCTTTAGTAGTTTCTAAAATTCTAGCCTCTTTTTCACTAGTTGAACTTAATTTATCATTAATAGCATCTAATGCCGCAGTTGCGGGTATTGAAAATAGTCCTTTCTCAGTTACTATTTCAGTTGAATTTAAAACGCTTGTAGCCTTATTAAATTTCCCACTTTCATATAAAATTGGTAACTTACTAACATAATCATTAAGTTCTTTTAAATATTTAGTGATTTTTTCTTTCTTAACACTTTCTTCTTTTACATCGTGTAAATCAAGAACAGGTATTTTTTGTCCACCACTAACACGCACTTTTATAACATCGCTACTTGCAGTTCTAGGATATCTAACATATACAGAACCACCTCTTTCAGCATTTTCGTCCTTTGTACCTATAGTAGGAACTGTAATAACATTTTGTCCCTTTGTAAGTGCAATAGAACTACTTTTCCATACATCAGCCTCAGCGTGATATTGAGTAAATACTAACTCAGGCATAGCACCAGTTGAACCAACATAAACTACAAACTTATCTCCAGGTCTTGCAACAACACCTAAAGGTTGATAGTCATTAATGCTCATAGCAAATCCAGTATGGCCATCATTTTGATTACTTATACTAGTATCAACTGTAATAATATCATCACTTATACTTTCGTCATTTAGAATTTTTCTAGCATATTCTATGTCAGATAAGATTACATCTTTAAATGGATGCTCTTCCTTACTAACATCGTCTATCTCATTTGCTCTACTTTCTAAAGTTTTTAAATTACTTTCTGTTACACCATTAGCAAGTTTAACTCGCAAATCGTCTTCAAATAAATCTGCTACGTCGTCTTCTAATGAGTCATATTGATAAATCTTTACTTCTGAAATTTTAACATTTCCACCACCATAGGCAGAAACTGCAACTTGTACTCTTGATGTCTTAATCGCTTCGTCACATTTAACAAAGTAATAAACACGATTGTTTTCGTCAACTTTTCTTACTATTCTAGCATTAACACTATGTTTAGTACTATTACTAATAGTATCTCCATCATAGTAATATACTTTTGCTTGATAATAAGCGTGATAATGATTATCAGGAATAGTTACTACAAAATCTTTCAAAGTATATTCATTATCTAAAACTATAACTGGTGTATAATCTTTATAATAAGTTACTCCAGCCTCCCAGTCATTAACATACCAATATGTTAAGTGGTCGTCGTCTACTATTGCAAACTTATTTTGATTGTTCATATCAGATAACATAGAACCGTCTTTATTTTGAACAGGTTTGTATAACACATCAACTACGTGATTAGTTATTTCTCCAATACCATTAGAAGTATTAAGTAATTTATATTTAGGATATATTGTAGGCGCACTATCGTTAGTCACTTCATTTACTATGGCCGAAGGACTACCTTCACCTAAATCATTATTTCCTGTTAAATATACATAATACTTTGTCTTGGCTTTTAAATCACGCAATTTATATGAACTACCTACTATTCCAGTAATGACAGTATAATCGCTATCTCCCTCTGCTTTATAATGTAAGTTATAAGAAACAGTATCTTTCATTGATTTCCAACCTATATCTAAACCAGCAAATACAGGAGTTAGTCTTACCATATCAACTGACGGTGGCAATCTATTTGGTATAGGTACTACTTCTATCTCTTCCCCATAACCACTTTTCCATTCACCATTAACAGATTGTACTTTAATCTTATAAGTAGTATAGTTGTCTAAATCTTCTATATTTAACTCATTATAAGTAGTTTGATAAACTTTATTTTCTAACTTTCCACCATTAATTAGTATCTCATATCCAGTAACATTAGGCATATTATCAAATGTAACAGTAATCATTTCACTACCAGGTAATGCTCTTACATTAGTAGGAAATTCCATCTCTGGTTTTGGTATTTCGTCATAAACATTATTAAGGAAATCAACTTTACCTATATCTGCTAATTTATGACTACTAGAGTCTGTTACTTTAATAATAATTCTTTTAACGGCAACTTGTCCATTTAATGGTATAACTATTGTATTTTCATTGGGTTTATCAGTGAAGGTGTGAGTATCTCCTCCTAAACTATAGTCTTTATGAAGTGTAATTTCTTCACCACTCTCTGTAACAATTGTAATATCCATTTTAGTAGGTGTATTTTCTTCTCCTACTTCTAAACGAAGTTCATTTGTTTCAACAGGGTTATCCATTTGAACACTTATACTAGCATAGTTTTCTTCAGATAATTCACTATCCTTATTTTTTGGATAAACTTGTACACTACCATCTTCTTGAAATAAGTCTTCCACTTTTCCAACGACAGTAGACCCATCTTCTCCAACTAATTCTACATCAGTTACATCGATAATCGCAGAAGTCTTAACTATTTCCTCTTTAGATTTTTCTCCACTAATAGAAGCAGTAACATAATTTAAATCGGCAATATTAACTATACCATCTCTATTTAAATCACAACTACTATCATAACTTCCAAATTTACTTATCAACATATCTACATCAGTATCATTTATTAAGTTATCTCCATTAACATCTCCTGGCTCGAAAATTCCTCTTGAATTAGATAAAGTTAAACGTTTAGAATAATCGTCTAATGTAACAGATACTGAATATGGCTTGTAACCATCACCTGACAAATTAACCACATACGTTCCTTTTTCTAAACCATAGATTGTATTTCCAATATAAACCATAGAATTAGTTTTATCTAGTCCTGCTAATGAATTACCTGCTTTATCAAGTTTCTTAACTGATACATCAACTGTATCTCCTTGATAACTAACACTATTTCTAGTAGGGTCTTCACTATTTAAAGGAACTTCTAAAACTTCTCCTTTAGAGTTAGTAACAGTTAAACTCATATTTAATTCAGATGTATTTTGTATAGGATAAACAAATTGAATATCGATTTCCAAATTACCTTTTGCTTTCTGTACTTCACTTGTTGCTTTTGCAGTGTTACTTTGCTCATTTTGACTTGAATTATCTACTCCATCGTCAAACACATCAGCAACTAATAAATACCCACTAGCGCCATAGTTAAAACAATAAAGTAATAAAACAAGCCAACCTAACAATTTTTTCATTTTCTCCTCCTTTCAAGGTATATTTTAACATAACATTTGCTTCCTTACAATCAAACATTTAATGTTTTTAGTTAATTTTTAATTAACTATACTATTCTATGTAAAAAAAGAAAAAAATGAACTTTATATTCATTATTCCTACTTATTTTAATTTCCTAATTTTATTATCTTCATTAAATATATTATTATAAAATTCTATATTATTTTCTAAATAATTATTTATAATATTTTTAACATCTATTAAAGTATCTTTACTTACCATCATAGCAAAATTATGAATATAATTTCTTGGTATTATATAGTGAGCAGGTATACTTAATATCTTATCTTCTTCGCTTTTATATACTCCTAAACTTCTCCATAAATTTTTCTCTACATAATCTACTATCACTTCTTGAGTCTCTATATCTTGTAAACTATAGTAATCTTTAAATGTAATTATATTTTTACTTCCTACCATATATTCAAACCTTTTAAGCAAATGTTTCTCACGTGCAAAAGTAAGTATATTCTGATTATTTATTATCATATATACACCTTCTAATGAAATTTGATTACTATTACTTTGTTTTAAATTTTTATTTAATACTAAACTCTTTATCTTCTTTATTTCCATTATTAATTTATCTTCTGTCATTTTAACACTTCCTTAGCAAAAATTACTATATCAAATAATTATTAAAAATACAAGAAAAAAACACACTTTATAGTGTATTTCCATAACCTAATAAATAAGGGCTATTAATAGAATATTGTTTTTGCTTGCATACATCATTAGCATTACCCTCGATAGTATAAACAGTAGTCTCATCTACTCTTTCAACAAATCCAACGTGGTCAGCAAGTCCATCTACGTTCCAATCAAAGAATACTACATCTCCTGAAACAGGAACACTTCCTTTTTCTTTCCATCTATTATTCTCTTTAAACCAACTAACGCCATATCTAACCCCTTGAAACTTAGGCATTTTTCCTTCATCAATTAGCCCTGCTATATTACCTACCCAACTTACAAACATAGCACACCATTCAGCACGATAACTATATCCATACCATCTCCAAAAAGGTTCTCCACCTACATTACCTAATTGAGTTCTTGCTATTTTAATTGTTAAAGGTTCTTCATTTATTTCTTCTTTTTCTATCATATTCCATACTTCTGGAAATTCAGTTTCTAAAATTTGATACAATTTAGCCTTTTGAGAGTCATTAAAATTATAACGTTTTACTACATCTTCTAAAAACTTAGCAACAGTAACATTAACATTACCTTTATTAATAGTTAATAACTCCATAATTGAGTCAGGTATATCAGTTACTACTACATCTTTAATAGCCTCACTAACACTATCCTTATGTTTTTTCTCACTATCAATAATCTTAAAAACAACATTAGCCATCATACCAACATCTATAATTAAAATTATCACACATACTAATATTTT
>CANRGI010000055.1 GCA_947630095.1 uncultured Bacilli bacterium | reverse complement strand
TATGTAACTATTATACCAAAATAAAAGATTGCTGTCTTTCTTTACAGTAATCTTTGTCTAATTTTTCAGCAGTCTCGTTTTGAGAGATAATTTATTTAGAAAATATTTTGAAAATCAAGAAGGTATTGTAGCAAATGATTTGGTTAATACTCTTTCTTTTATTCCAGAAACTTGGAAAAAATTACATAAAATTTGTGAGGATAATATAAAATACTTTAATTCATATAGTGAAATAGAAGAATGCAAACTAATGCAAATGAAACAAAAAGACTATTTAATTTTAAAATTTGAAATATTAAATTATATTATTATTGATTTAAAGAAATGTCAAAATATTTCAAGGCAATTATTTGAAAGTGAATTTTTTAAAGAACACATTTATGATATCAGTGTATTTGATAAACCGGAGATACTAGTAAACTTTTATTTTCAAAATCAAGATGTGTTAAATTTATCAACAACTTTAGAGTATAAGATATTTATGGATAATGCTTGGACTTATTTTTTTATTGATTTTATTAATGCTTCTACTCAGTTGGGGTTTCAAACTTCAAATCAATTTTTATATGAACATCTCTATTTAAATTATGATTTAACTGCTTGTAAGATGCAAGATGCTAAGGCTAAAATTGGGACTCAAAAAATGATAGAAATGTTTTCAAAGATTAAAACAATAAAAATTCCAACTGAAGTTATACCAAATGATTTATATGAACAATACAAATTAATGAAGAGGTTATAAATTTTATTGACAAATACAATAATAATGGTTAAAATATATGTTATTATTTGTAAATTTGTAAAAAAATCACAAAAAAAGTAAAAATAATCGTATTTTTATATAAAAAAGAGTATAATATAATTGGAGGTAAAATTATGCTTATAGAATTTAGTGTTAAAAATTTTTTATCATTTAAGGATAAAGTAACATTATCAATGGAAAAAGGCAATGGGGACGAAAATATTCACAATGTAATTACTAAAGATGGATTAAATTTACTAAAAACGGCAGTTGTATATGGGGCGAATGCATCTGGTAAATCTAACTTATTAAAAGCATTTACTTGTGCGATTCTTATGGTAAGAAATTCTAATTTAATTCCAGTAGGAGGTAAATGGAATTTTTTGAAACCATTTTTATTTGACGAAACAACTAAAAATAATTCTAGTGAATTTGAATTTATTTTTATTATTAATGGTATAAAATATAGATATTTTTTTAGTGCAGATGCTAATAAAATCTATGACGAAATTTTAGATGCGTATTATACACAAAAACCAACAAATATTTTTACAAGAACTAAAACAAATACATATGAATTTAATAAAGATGCAAATAAATTAGAGTCACTTAAAGCAAAAAATACAGAAAATAAACTGTTTTTATCAACAGCAACAAATTGGAATTATGATAAGACAAAAGATGTTTATTTATGGTTTAGTAATGTTATAGATACATATGATTCATTTAATAATATTTCAGACCAAGATTTAGAAGAATATAGTAATGATAGCAATAGTTTGAAAGAATTTGCTTTAAAATTATTAAAAAAAGCGGATATATTAATTAAAGATATACACGTTAATTATGAAGAAAAAGAAATGGATAGTACAAAAAATAATATGTTTGTTTCTTCATTTGTTAGAACAAATGGAACATTTAAAATGTCTAATGTAAATATTGAATTAGATCATGAAGTTGTCGATAAAGATAGTAATTTACATTATTATAAATTAAATTTTAATGACGAATCTTCTGGAACTCGTGTATTATTTGCTTTGGCACCATTTTTAAAAAAAGCATTTGAAAGTAGTAAAATAATAATTGTTGACGAGTTAGAGAAAAGTTTGCATCCTGCTTTAGTAGAATTTATCATAAAACTTTTTAATAATAAAGATATTAATAAGGCTAATAGTCAATTAATATTTATGACACACGCTACTAATATATTAAATCTTAATTTATTAAGAAGAGATCAAATTTGGTTTACTGAAAAAGATATAAAAACAGGAGTTTCTGATTTATATCCACTTGATTCATTTCCTGTAAGAAAAGACGAAAATATTTATAAGGGTTATATAAATGGTAGATATGGGGCAATTCCATTTATAGAAGATGTTGATTTATGGCTAGAAGACAATTAAAACAACATCAAAAAAAACCATTAATTGTAATATGTTCTGAAGGCGGAATAAAGTCTTCAGAGTATTATTATTTTAGAAATTATCGCACTAGAGATTTAAGAATACAATTTTCAACAGGAAATAGTACAGATCCCAAAGGTATGTTAGAAGATTTACTAAAATATATTCAAAATGAGGATATTAAGTTAGAAGATAATGTTAGAATATTTTTAGTATTAGATACTGATTTATTAGATAGAAGAATAAATGAGATAAAGAAAATAAAAGGGAAATGTTTAAAAAATAATATAGAAATAATAACTTCGGCTCCGACATTTGAAATTTGGTATTTATTACATTATAGAAATAGTAAATTAAAATTTAATAATAGTCAAAGTGTGAAAAAAGAAATAGAAAAAATAAATGGGGTATATTCAGAAACTATGGATATGTTTAATCTCATAAAATCTCATACAGAAGAAGCAATAATAACTGCAAAATCTTTAGAACAAAGGGCAATTAGTGATGGAGAAGAACTAATAAATGTAAATCCACATACTAGTATATATAAAATTTTAGAGGCTATTCAAGAATTTAATAAATTATAAAAAACTATACAATTAAGTGTAGGGTTTTTGTATTCGCTAATTTGTTTATAATTAAGGGGTCTATTAGAGGGTTGTTATGAATATTAAAATTTTTATGTCTAGTAAATTTTGTTAATTATTGTAAATAAATATTAAATATGTTATTATGATAGTAGGTAGATAAAAAGATTTGAGGTATAAAATGGATACTGAAAAAATAATAAATTTAATTATATGGGGCGGGTTGTCACTTTTTTGCGCTATTAAATGGTTAGTGATTACTTTTAAACTTAAAAAATATATTAAAGTGGTTGGAAAAGTAGTACAGTCTAAAAAAGATTATATTAATGCAGGAAATGCAGTATCTAAAGGAAATCATTGCAAATATCATTTTGAATATTTAGGAAAAGAATATGATATAGAAGATAATTTTTATGGTGGAAATCCAAAGTTAAAAACTGGGGACGATGTATTTTTATATGTTTCACCTAATAATCCTAATAAATATTTGAAACCGGAAGAAATGTATTTTAGAAAATTTTATTTTATTGGAATAATAATTGGTATTGGAGCACTGCTCATATTTTAGAGGTTGTTATTGTAAATAAATATTAAATATGATATTATGATGGTAGGTAGATAGTAGGTGATTAGGGTATGGAAAAAACTAATTTGGTTAATGAAAACTCAAGTGAGGTAACAAAATCTTATATTATACTTACTATTATTGCTGGAATATTAACATTAATTCCTATTAGTTCTTTGCTTTTAGGGTTAATAGATTTTAATATGAATATAAATGAAAGTGTTTATATAATTTCATTTTATATAGTAAAAATAATTGGTTATTTTATTTATTTTAGTGCATTAAAGAATACGACAAAATCTAAAATAACACTATCGGTGGTCGCGGGTATTTCTTTGGCTATGAGTGCTTTTATGTACTATCAAATGTATAATATGGAAAATACTGGTATTGATTATGTTGGAGAAGCAATACTTAAGGCAATGGTATTTAATATATGTATGGCTATTTATTACATTTCTACATTTATATTATTTATAATATATGCAAAGAAATTTATTTTTAAAAAGAAAGCAATAGTAATTATAATAACAGCAATAATTTTAATAATATTATTTGTATTTATTAGGCATTATTCTCAAATAGAAAAAGTAAGTGATAATATTCCTACTGTATCTGATTTAAAAAATGAATTAATAGAAAGAGATTTATATACAAATGATTATTTATTGTTTGGCATAGATAATAAAGAAAATAATATACATAAAATAGATTTTAATAGTGATTTAAGTAAAAAGTATCCTTCATATGTTTATTATGGTTATAAATCAAAAAATTTAAATAAAAATATTAATAAATATGACGATTATTTAGAGTGGTTAATTTATTATACTAATGGAAAAATATATGCTGTGCCAGTGGAGTTTGACGATAGTCAGTCATTTCAAGATTTTTATAGTTTATCACTAATACCTGGGTGTAATATAATAAGTGAAGATAAGGAAATGTATACATATAATTGGGAAGCAAATTATTATGAAAAAATGAATAATGGAGGTTTTTTAAGAGAATACTTACGTTATTACTATGATAATGATATGTATATAAATGTAGATGTTTTAAGAAAAGAACCTTATAGTTATTTAGATTATGAAATAATAGATAAAATAAATTCAGATACACTTGATAATTTAACATAGATGTTTAAATATTTATGTATTTGATGTTATAATAGATATATAGAAAGGAACTATAGTATGATATATGTAGTTATAGCGGTAGTTATACTTATAATTGTTATTAAAATTAAAAATAGAAATTATGTTAAGGTTATAGGTAAAATTATAAGATTTGAAGAAGAAAATAATAAACATTATCCTGTTTTCTATTTTGAAACAAAAGATGGGCAAAAGATAGAGGCAAGATGCAAGAAGTTTAAAGATGAGGCTTCTGTTGAAGATGTATTCGAGGCTTCTTATGCTTCTAACTATTTAGAAAGGCCACTTCCTATTGAAGAAGTAACTATTCATTATAATAAAAATAATTATGAAGATTTTACTCCAAAGTGGATTTGATGGAGAGATTATATGGAAGGAAAATATATAAAGATATCAAGGGTTATTGTAACTTTATTAGTATTTATATTATTAAATATATGGTTTATATTGGATAGGGACCCTCATGTTCTTTTGGCAACATTGGTTTCTTTAGTTGTATTTTTAAGTAATTCATTAAGTATTAAAGTATGTAAAGTTCTTATTGATAAAGGAGAAAAAATAGAAAATAAAATAATAAGAATACTATATTATATTTTTGCTTTACCAATACTTGCATTAGTTATTCTTTTTGTAGTAGCATTAATTTTTGTTTTATTTCTTGACTTACTTGATTATATAGGTGCTTTTGGGCGTGATTTAGTCTTTTTAGTCACTTTAGTAGGTGGGTGTGGTATTCTTACTTTTTATTTATATAATAATAAAATTAAAGTGCAAGGAGGAAAATATGGATGCTAAGAAGATAGGAAATATTATTAGTAGAAGACGAAATGAATTAAATATGACTCAAAGGGAGTTAGCAGATAAATTGTTTATTACTGATAAGGCTGTAAGTAAATGGGAAAGAGGGTTATCTTTTCCTGATATATCTATTTTAATACCCCTTGCAGAAGTTTTAAATGTAAGTTTATATGATTTACTGAAAGGAGAGGAGAAAAATGGATAAAGAAAATGTGGATAAAGTTCTTAAAGATACTATAGAATATGCTAATAAGGAAATAATTAAAAATAAAAAAAGATATTTAAAGATGTTTTGTATTAGTATTTCTATGATAGTTTTATTAATATTATTATTTTTATTAATATTTAAGTATGAAAGACCTGTAAAGTATAGTAAAGATATAGTTAAAGTTAATATTCCAATGGATAAAGGGATAGATATAAAAATAAATTTAGATAATTATAAAAATGCTAAGGCTTTATTAGTTAGAGTGAGTGAAGATAGTTATGATTTATATATTAATGTTACTCAAACAATAAGTACTAAAATATTTAAAGATAGTGATAAAACAAATAATCTTTTAAGAATTGGTAATGGTTTGATAATTGATTTTCAATCAGAAAGATTACAAGAGAATATTCCTAATAATAGTAGTGCAGATGTTATTAAACATATTTATTATATTGATAATTTATCTAATAAAACTAAAACATTAGGTGATAAAGAGTTAATGGAATATAAAAATAAAGTTTTAATTTGGGAGAGGTAAAGTAAGTTTATCTCTTTTTATTTAATTTTTTATTTGATATAATTATGAAGGAGGATCAATATGATATTAGGTGGAATAGGGACTATTATAGTAGGAATATTATTTTTAGTTGTTGGAATTTATAATAAAAATATAGATAAAAAGAGAAAGAAAAAATGCACTAGTGTAACTGAAGGAGTAATAATAGATTTTAAATCTTGGAAACGTATAGATGGTAAATATAGAAATATAACTTATTTTCCTATTTATCAATATATAGTAGATAATAATAAATATGAAGTATTAGGTAATGGCATAGAAGTTTATTCTGGGGAAAATAAAGAAGAAAAATTAAATTCTATGTTAGGGCAAAAGAGAGAAATTATGTATAACCCTAGTAATTATATAGAAAGTTATGTTAAAGAAGAAAATAGAGATATTATAAATAAAGTATTGATAATTGGTGGAGTAATGATAATAGTTATTGGTATTTTTTCAACAATATTATTTATAGCAATAAGGAGTGTTTTATGATAAATTTTAAAAATGGAAATAGTATAAGTGAATATAATATTAAAGTAGAAAATTCAAATAAGGCAATTAGTATAATAGACGAGATTTTAAGTAGTGAAGAAAAACAAAAAAGTAGTACTCCTAGTATAATAGATACTAATTATGGGAATTATAAAAAGTTTAGTGTTAATATTATAGAAAATGGAATAGAAACTATAAAACGAATACCTGACTATGAAATGAGGAGTTATAGCAGGGGTGTTATTGATGTAATAAAGTATATATATAATGCACCTTATACTTTGTCACTTGCTTCTTATTCATTTAATTTTGGAAAATATAATTATTCTCATTTATTAGAGTTAAGTAATAAGGGAAGTTCTTTAGAAAATGTATTACACGGGGCTAATATAAATGAATTAAGTAAATTATTAGAGTGTTTTAATAATAATTTATCTATGTTAAATTTATTTTTAAAGAATTATCACCCTGACTTATATTATTTAAGAGCATATTTAGAGTGTATAAGTTTTTATAAGATAAGAGAATATTATTCTGAAGATAATAGACTTGATAATGTTAGTAAAAATACAGAAGTAGTTAGAAAGTTAAATCTTAATTTAAAGATTAATTAAAAGAAAGGAAGTTATGAAAGAAATACAAGAAATATGTGATAAATTGTGTGATTTACTTAATATAGATAAAAATAAAGTAAAAGTTATAGATAGAGGTTGTCCTCATAAGTCTAGTAGTTGTGTTTTGTTAAAAAACTATAGTGCAGTTTATATGTTTAGATATAATAATCAATATTTAAAAATAGGTAAAGTTGGAGTAAATAGTAATGCTAGATTTCAATATCAACATTATTCATTTAATGCTAATGATAGTACACTTGCTAGGTCATTAATAAATGATAAAAATTTTGAATATATATTAAAAGATGTTGCAGTAAAAGAGTGGATGGAAGAAAATTTATATAGAATTGATATTATGTTTCATAAAAGTTTAGGTAAGCATATTAATAGTGTATTTGAAAGTGTTTTACATTATATATTTAATCCTCGTTATGAGGGAAGAAATTATAAGGACTTTTAGGTAAGTTCTTTTATTTTAGTAAAAATTACCAACAAATATTCTCGCAAACATATATTTACATTTTAAATAAAATGTTGTATACTTAAGTAGGTGGTCAGTATGGATATAAAAGAGAAATTAATAATACTATCAGATAGTGCTAAGTATGATGCGAGTTGTTCTTCAAGTGGGAGTAAAAGAAAAAATGATGGTGGGATAGGAAATGCAAG
>CANRGI010000054.1 GCA_947630095.1 uncultured Bacilli bacterium | reverse complement strand
CCAAGAAGTAAGTGATAAAGTTATAAAAGAATATGATGAAATAATAAAAGAAGCGAAAAATATAAACAAAAAAGATTTTAATGCTTATTATGGTCAAAGTGAAAAAAATATAATAAAAAGATTAATAGATTATAAAGAGAATTATCTATTATGGGTATTGAGATTTGATGTTCCTTTTTCAAATAATTTGAGTGAAAGAAGTTTAAGAGGAAGCAAAACTAAAATGAAAGTATCTGGTCAATTTGCTAATTTAAATAATGCTGAATATTATGCGAGAATAAAATCTTATATAGAAACATGTAAAAGGAATGGTTACAATTCTTATGAATCTATTGAAAAACTTCTTTCAGGTACTCCATATACAATTAAAGACATGAAAAAAGACTAAACTTTAGTCTATTTTGTCATAGTCTTTTTTCTATCTTGGCTGTGAATAGTAACATTTTCACTAAATTTACATAAAAATTTCATTGTAATTATAATACTTTAATAGTAAAATTGTACTTATGGAGGTTATTTATGAGAAAAGAAGATTTAAAAGAAGAAGCAATAAGACGTGATAATAGTGAAAAAATATTATATCTAATTATAGGTGTAATATGTGGTGGTGCTGTTATGCTTATGTTTTATCCAGAGAGAATTGCTAAACTTAAAAATGGAGAAGAAGTAGCAGTAAAAGTAGGAAAGGAAAACATCACAGCAGACGATTTCTATGAAGGTTTCAAAGATACATATTCAGTAAATGAATTAATAGAAAAAGTAGATAATATTATTTTATATGATAAATACACTCTTACTACAGAAGACATTAACAATATTAATACAAGTGCGGATAACTATATAGCCCAATATGAGCAATACTATGGTATGAATGAAGAAGAATTTTTAACTCAAGCAGGTTATGATACTAAAGAAGATTTTGTTAAATACTTAGAACTAGATTACTTAAGAAATAAATATTATAAAGATTATATAAAAGATAATATATCTAATGAAGAACTAGAAAATTATTATAATTCTAATGTCTATGGTTTAATACATACTGAACATATTTTAGTACAAACTCAAACTGAAAATGCTAAAGATGTTGCAACTGAAATATTAGATAAATTAACATCAGGTGCTAGTTGGGAAGACTTGAAAACTGAATATAAAGATAAAACTACTCAAGAACAAGTTGATGTTGAATTTGACTCTAACTTAGAAGAAGCATATAAAACTGCTGCTGAAAATTTAAAAGATGGAGAATACTCAAAAGCCTTAGTTACTACTAGTTATGGTTACCATATAATATACCGTGTAAGTAGTGAAGAAAAAGAAGACTTAAAAACTTTAAAAGATAGAATAAAATCTGCTATTTTAAAAGTTAAAGAAAGTCAAGATAGTAAATTATTTGAAAAAACTATGATACAAATGAGAAAAGACGAAGGAATGGAAATAAAAGATACTTTAATTAAAAAAGCCTATGATAAATACTTAAAAGCCTACGAGTCTTAGTTATGTTTTATGCATAACTTTTTTAATAGTAAATTATTTATTATTATGCTATAATCTTACTATAGAGGTGAATTTATGATTATTTTAAAAAATGTTAGTAAAATTTATAAGACAAGTAAAAATAATTTTGAAATTGGACTTGATAAAATAAATCTTACTATCTCTAATGCTGGTTTAGTTTTTATAGTAGGCACTAGTGGAAGTGGTAAAAGTACATTACTTAATTTATTAAGTGCTTTAGATAAACCTACTTCTGGAGAAATAATTATACATAGTAAATGTTTAAATAATTCTAAAGATAAATACTTAGATTATTATAGAAGTAACTATGTAGCAAATATATTTCAAGAATTTAATTTATTAGAAGACTTTAATGTCTATAGTAATATAGAACTTTCTTCTCATTTAAATAATACTAAAGTTAGTAAAAATTTAATAGATAAAGTACTTAATATGGTTAATTTAAGTGGTAAAGGTTTAAGAAAAATAAATGAATTATCAGGTGGAGAAAAAGCAAGAGTAGGTATAGCCCGTGCCCTTATAAAGAACCCTAGTATTATCCTAGCAGACGAACCAACAGGTAATTTAGATACAAATAGTAGTGAAGAAGTAATAAAGATTTTAAAAAGTATATCAGAAACTAAATTAGTTATAGTAGTAACTCACGATGTAAACTTAGCCCTTAACTATGCGGATAGAATAATAGAACTTAAAGACGGAAGAATTTTAAAAGACGAAACTTATAATAATATTGAAAAAGAAGAAGAAAAAGTAAAACTTAAAAAGACTAGATTATCACTAACTAAATCAAGTATATTAGCATTTAAAAATTTAAAAAGTAAAAAAATAAGACTATGTATAACTAGTATACTTGTAACTTTCTCTTTATCTTTATTTGCTCTTGCTATGTCTCTAACTAATTATGATGTATCTTCTGCCCACGCGAAAGCAATGGTAAATAATAATGTAACTCACGTTGAAATATTAAAAACTATAGATGGTAAAGTCTATGATACATCAAGATTTTTAACTGATTTTACTACCTCTGATTTAGAAGAAGTGAAATTAGTGAGTGACTTAAATTTTAGTAAAGCCGAAACGTTAACTAGTGATAATGAATTACCTAGAATCACTTTAAATATGCTTGAAAATGATTATATGTTTTATAAGGTTAATTTATACGATCCTAATATAATAATAACTCACAATACAGAACTAGAAAAACTTCATATTATAGGTACTATGCCTAAAGATGAAGAAATTTTGATACATAAGTTGTTAGCAGACTATATTATCTATTATGGAATAAATATAATAAGTGAAAATGAATTAGGAGAAAAAATAACTACTCTTTATAAACCAACTAGTTACGAAGAATTAATAAATTCTAAAGTAGATATTCCTTTTGGAAATTTAAGCGTTCATATAAGTGGAATAATAAATGACGATTTAACTAAATTTGAAGAACTTAAAAATATAACTTACGAGGACGAGAAAAAATTAAAAAACAACAATGTCAAAGAATATAATAGAATATCAAAATTATATGAAGAATTAATTAATAAAAGTTATGAATACTTGAATTACTTTATAGTAAGTGAAAATTTTGTAAATAGTATTAATATTGTACCTAATACAGCAATAGATACAGAAAGATATAAATTTTTATACGAATATAATGGTACTAAATATGAACTTAATGGCATTTTTAGTTATTATGATGGAAAAGAACCGATAAATGATTTTATTCAAAATACTACATATAGACATTATTACAATGGAATTGAGTTAATAAATATTGAAGATTTTAAAGAACTAAAAGATAATGAAATAATAATAGATACTACTATGTTAGATAATTTGACCAATAAAAAATATAGTGAAACATATAGTAGGATAATGAAAGAATATAGAAATTTAACTACTAATTATGATATAAAAAATATAGGGGACATCTATAAATATACTCTTATGGAAATAAATCAAGAGTTTGGTTTAATTGGTAGTGAAATAACTTTATATATAGGCCCTTTCGCAGGTAAAGAAAACCAAAGCGCTCATACTTTAAAAATAGTAGGTGTAGGCGATAATTCATTTATTTATGTAAATAAAAATATTGTAACTGATTATATTGTACCTAATGAAAAAATAAATAAATTATCAATAGAATTAGATAATAAAAAAGATTTAGAAAATGTTTTTAATACTTTTAATGATAAATATATAACTAAAACAATATATACAGAAAGTATTAAAAGTGTTAATAAAACTATAAAGAAAATAAAACCTATTATGTTTAATGCAAGTATTATATTTTTAATATTTAGTATAGTATTATTTATGAATTATATAAGTAGTAGTATAAATGCTAATAAAAAGAAAATAGGTATATTAAGAGCCTTAGGTGCTAGAAAGATAGATACATTTAAAATATTTTATATGGAAAGTTTTATAATAGGTATAATTTCTTTAATATCTTCTAGTATTTTAGAACTAATCTTCATTAAATATGCTAATATATATGTAAGTCGTAATTTATTTTCTCAAATTGAACCAATAGCCTTTAATATAAATACGATTATA
Organism: uncultured Bacilli bacterium; assembly: GCA_947630095.1. GTDB lineage: Bacteria > Bacillota_I > Bacilli_A > RF39 > UBA660 > MGBC139354. The sequence continues at coordinate 3,735 of CANRGI010000054.1, read as the reverse complement.
TATTTAATTATAACAGTTATACTAGTAGTATTTATAACATCTTTTATATCTATATATAAACTTGCTAAAATGAACCCAATTGATGCGATTAATAATAAGTAAGGAGGTACTTATGAAAAAATTTATAATAATATTTTTAACTATCTTTTTAGTCGGGTGTTCTAATAAAGAAAGTATAGTTAAAAAGGTAGATAGTGAAGTTGAAAGAGAAACTATAGAAGTAAATAAAATAGATAAAATCTCTTCTTCTGTTTCTATATCTATAATAGATTATGAGTCTAATGAAGAATTAAAAGTAGTTAGTGATAAAGACATTTTAAATAAGTTAATAGATAAATTATATAATGCTAAAAAAGTAACTAAAGAAGATATAATACCAAGTATAGGCGCTAAATACACATTAAATTTTATAGATATAAATGATAATATATTATTAACTTTAAATCTTCATACCCCAGTAAATTCTTCTAACTTTATATCTTTTCCTAATGATACTCAACTATATTTTGTAGATTATTTACTAAAAGATGTGGACATTTAATATTATTATTGATATAATGAATTTACCAAGATAAGGTGTTACAAATAAACCGACAAATATATAATTTGGAGACCTAATTAGTATCTGGTGTTGAATATTTAGATTTTATCTAAAGATCCTAAAGGATATTATGTGGACTACCACCTCGCAGAAGCGAGTTTTATTACTACACTTTGTTTTGGTTTTTATAATGGAGTAAATATGTTAGATAGATTAATTAGTTTAATAGGTAATGAAAATGTTAAAAAAATAGAAAATATTAATATTTTATTAGTAGGTATAGGTGGAGTAGGTGGATATGCTTTTGAAACGCTTATAAGAAGTGGAATAAAAAATATAACTATTATAGATAATGATAGAATAGAACTTTCTAACTTAAATAGACAAATAATTACTAATAAAAATAATATTGGAAATTATAAAGTAGAAGAAGCAAAGAAACGAGCATTAGAAATAAATGATAATATAAATATTAATGCTTTAAATATGTTTTTAGATAATAATACTATTAAAGATATTGATATAACTAAATTCGATTATGTAATAGATGCTTGTGATACATTAAAAACTAAAAAGTTATTAATAGAAATATGTATAAAAAATAATATAAAAATAATTTCTTCAATGGGAACTGCTAAAAAATTAGATGCAACTAAATTATGTATTACTTCACTAGATAAAACTTCTTATGATAAATTAGCAAAATCTTTAAGAAAAGAAATAGATAAAAAAATTCAAAAAAAAGTAATAGTAGTATCTAGTACAGAAAATTGTATGAAAGGTAATATATTAGGTTCAACTAGTTATGTTCCAGCGGCTTCTGGTATACTTATTACTAATTATATTGTTAATGATATACTAAAAAATTAGGTAGAACTATCTATCTAATTTTATTTTTTTATTATATTCATACATACTTTGCTCATATTTGTTTTTACCAGGTCTATAATAGATACTATTTTTAATATTATCAGGTAAATATTGTTGTTTTACATAATTATTTTTATAGTTATGAGGGTATTTATAATTAGGACTATTTGTTCTTATATGTTCAGGTACTCTCATAACAGTATTTTTATTTAAATCATTTAAAGCATTCATATAAGAAGTTTCACTTGTATTACTTTTAGGACTAAGTGCCATATCGATAACTGCAAAAGTAAGAGGAATACTCATTTCAGGCATACCTAATCTTTCACTAGATATAATCGCATCTAATACCCTTCCAGGTAAATTAGGGTTAGCAAGACCTATATCTTCATAAGCAATAACTAATAGTCTTCTAAATAATATCTCATATTCTCCAGTAGATAAAAGCCTACTTAAGTAGTGTAGTGAAGCATCTACGTCAGACCCTCTTATACTTTTTTGTAAAGCACTTATTACATCATAAAAACCATCTTCATTTTTATCGTGATACATATTAGTATGTTTATTAATAGTTTGTATATTTTCTATATTAAAATTATTTCCAAAAGAATTATAACAAAATTCTACTAAATTATAAGCAAATCTTAAATCTCCAGAAGAAATTCTTGCAATATGTTTTTTAGTTTCATAACTAATATCTAAATCAGTATACACGTCTTTTACTCTATCTAAAGCATCAAATATATCCTCTTCACTTATTTCTTTTAATTCAATTAATTGACATCTACTTCTAATAGCCGGATTAACCGCGTGATAAGGGTTAGAACTAGTAAGCCCTATTAAAGTGAGTTTACCACTTTCTATAAAAGATAAAAGTAAATCTTGTTTATCTTTATTCATTCTATGTATTTCGTCTACTATTAATATTAAATCTTCATACATCTTTGCTTCTTCAAAAACAACTTCAAAATCTTTCTTTGTATTAATAGTCGCATTTAATAATCTATATCTTTTATCTAATTCATTCATTAAAGTAAGCGCTAAAGTAGTTTTACCTATACCACTTTTACCATAAAAAATAATATTAAAAATCTTTTTATTCTTAACTAAATTATTAAGTATTTTATTTTCTCCTACAATATGTTTTTGCCCGACTATTTGACTAAGTTTCTTAGGTCTTAATTTTTCAGCAAGACTTTCCATAATACCACCTATAAAATATTTTATCATAAAACTAAAAAGTATGATATAATAGATTTATAGGAAGTGATAGTATGCAAATAAAAAAATGTCCTAAATGTGGTAATGAAGAAGAAGTAGGTGCTAAATATTGTTCTAAATGTGGAGAAGAATTAAAAGAAAATAGTATAGTTACTATAAAAGTAAAACCAAATAATAGTAATAAAAAGATAATAATTATAACTATAGTTTCCTTATTGTTTTTCTATTTAGCCTTAATAGCGTTCTTTGTATTAATATTTTTACTTGCAGGTGAAGACGAATACATAGGCTCTTGGGGTAATCATATAGTAGTAACTGAAAATGGGGAAATAATTAAAAACTACAGGGTGAATATAGATATAGATTATGAAGAATATAAGATAGAATATTATGACTTTTTAAATACTGATAATAGTGAAGTGATAAGAGGAGAGTATACTGTATTAGATAATGATAAAATAAAATTAGATTTAAGTAGTGGCTCTAAAGTAAAAGTGTACGTTGACGAAGAAAAACTATGCTTTAATGAGGAAGACTGTGAAGAATATTTAATAAAAGATAATATAAATTCTACTAAAAAAATGGTAATAGAGAAAAATACTTATGATTATAATGACGATTATGACTATAACTATGATAATAATGATAATTTTCCTAATGATTATTATGAATACGATAATGACAATGACGATATATATGACTGGGTAAGAGAAACTAAAAGACCAAGGTATGTTATAACTCTTTTAAATGATGGTAGTGTAGAAGAAAATAGAAATTATTATTATGTATTAGAAAGATTAGAAGAAGAAAGTGACGATAGTTTATTAGAGTTTGAATTATATAATTTTGATATAAATAAAATAAAAAAGATATACAAAGATAAAATCTATGATACTCTAAAAATAACAGATAATATTACTTTTCCAACTGCTTATATAACTTATAATGGTAATATATTAAATAATATAATAGGAATTAATGATTATAATATATTAAAAAATTTTATTGAAACAAATATAACAAGATAAAGTACAAAATAAACTACTTGATAAAATAAATAAAAAGATGTATAATGTATACATTGAGAGAAATCTCATACAATA
>CANRGI010000053.1 GCA_947630095.1 uncultured Bacilli bacterium | reverse complement strand
ATTATAGTTTATTTTATAATCATTATATTCTAAATAATTTATAACCATAATTGTAATTAAAAATATTAAAGAAATAATTATAAATCTACTTATACATTTTTTAAAATTCTCTTTATTTTGCATCTATTCTATACCCTACACCTTTTATAGTTAATATTATATCACTATCTAACTTATCCCTTATTCTATTTAAATACACAGTTAAAGTATGTTCTTCTACATCATTTCCAGTATATTCCCATATTTTATCAAGTAAAAATGACCTAGTTACTACTTTATTTATATTTAAAAATAATATATGTAATATCTTTAATTCTAAACTAGATAAATTTACTACTTTATTATCTTTATATACTATCATTTTATCTATATCAAACTTTATATCTTTAACTTCTAATATATTCTTTTTTTGTCTTTTTAAAAATATTCTATTAATCCTTGCTACTAATTCTTTAGTACTAAATGGTTTAGTCATATATTCGTCTACACCTTTATTTAATGAATTTACTACTATATTTTCTTCGTCTATAACTGTAAGTATAATAGTAGGAATATTTTTTCTTTTTATTTCTTTTTCATATAAATCTAAACCATTTCCATCAGGTAAAGTTAAATCTAGTATTATTAATTCTATATTTTCTTTATTTATTAAATTTATTGCTTTCTTTATATTAGTTGCTACTATTACATTTAATCCTTCATTTTCTAAAGCAAAAGTTAGATTACTTATTATATTCTGAGCATCTTCTACTAATAAAATCATAATTAATCACTTTCCTATTTATTATTATATATTAATTTAACAAAAAAGGGTATAACCCTTTATATGTTTTCATTTCTAATAGTTTCTATTATATTCTTTTCATTTATTTTATTCATTGAATATTTCATTATTATATATATTATAGTAAATACAAATATTATAGATATTACTATAGCCTTTATAGGTAACTCATATTCTATTATTATATTATTATTAATTATTTTATGTATTATTATGCTTGTTATTATACCTAAAGTTATACCATATATTAATGATTTTATACTATAAAATAAAGTTTCTAATCTAATCATTCTATTAAATTCTTTTTTAGTCATACCTATACTTTTTAAACTAGCAAACTCTTTTCTTCTTAATTCCATATTAGATGTAATAGTATTAAACACACTAGTAAGACCTATTAAAGTTAATACTGTTATAAAACCATATAAGAATATACTAATTACTATTATAATACCTTTCTCACTTTTTGCTTCTTCGTCATAATTGGAAACAGATATATCACTATTAATATTTTCTATTGTTTTAACTAACTTACTAGGATTACTACTTTTATACATAACTCCTTCTAAAAAAATTTCATTATAACCTAAATAATCTTTATTTAATACTAAATACCCACCTATAGAATAAGAGTTTTCTAGTCCATAAGGTTTAATATCAGTTACATAATATATAGGTATTTCTATATATTTATTATCTTCTCCTGCATATCCTTTAACTATATCTCCCTTTTTATATTTAAAATTTCTAATAACTTTATATTTATTTATATCACTATCATAAGTTTTATAATAATCTGCTAGTATACCTTTATCTTTTGCTTCATTATAATTAATTTTTAACTTTTTAGTATATTCAATGAAAGTATTATCGTCTAAAAATACTACTTGCATATTTCTAAAATTTTTACACTCTTCTTTCATTTGTTCACATTCATAATCAGAATATTCTAAACTACATTTAGAACAATATTTAGGTATTTGCCCTTTTTCTACTACATTTATATTATCAAAATTATCTAATGTAATTGAGTCCCCTCTATATAACTTGTATATTTTATCTACATCTTCCCTTATATCTAAACTACTACTATCAAAGTTTTCTATACTATTAAAACTATATGCTTCTACATTATAATCTAAATCAGTATAGAAACTATAAGTTATAAATAAACTTTCTTTAATAAAAGCATTTAAACTAATAAATACAAATATACTTATAGTAAGTGATATAACAGTTGTCCTATATTTTTTCTTACTTCTTTTTAAATTCTTATAAGCAAGTACTCCTCCTGTTTTAAATATTTTATTAATAATTTTTGGAGAATTAACTGATTTCTTAGTTATTTTTATATCATTATTACTTCTTAAATTCTCTATAGGACTTACATTAGAAGCACGATATAAAGAAGATAAACTAGATAATATAACTGTTATAAAACTTAACATAATTGAAATAATTATACCAAATATAGATATATCAAATATTATCTTAGTATTAAATGAAGAAAAGAAATAGTTAGTAATTAAAACTAATATATAATTAGCAAGTACACCACTTATTATTCCTAAAGGTATACCTATAATAGATAGAATTAAAGCATCTATTAATACACTTTCTCTTATTTGTTTTTTAGTAGCGCCTATACTTAAAAGCATACCATAAAGTCTTTTCTTTTCAGTTGTCGCGATTGAAAAAGAGTTTCTTATACAGAATATACTTGAAATCATTATTATAATTATTATTACAATTACTATACCCACTAACATAGAAATAGTAGAGTCTCCAAAAGCAAAACTTTCCCATCTTAATAAACTATAATTAAGTTCGTCTAAATAATAAAGTGTTTTTTCACTATGAAAAGATAAATCGTCATAAGATTTTATACCTAATAATTCACTTATACTCTTTTTATAATTTCTAGGATTTTTTAATGTAATAAAGGCTTTTATATTATCACTAGTCGTATCAGTAGTAATTGCATATTTTCCTGAACTATAGTATCTATTTACTATACCAGTTACTTTATATTCTTTAGTAGTAGTATTAACTAACTTTTCTTCATTATCAAAATAAGGACTATAGTCATTTAATACAAACCCATCACGCATTCTAGTACCTACTTCTAATGTTACTTTATCACCAACACTAGCATTTAATACTTGAGATGCCTTTTCACTTAGTAATATTTCATTATTATTTTTAGGAAATACTCCTTTAATAATATTATATTTTAAATAACTTAATGTTTCACTAGAAGCACTATAAACATTCATAATTGGGTCTCCTTCATTACTTACGTATGAACGCCCTAGATCATTAATTAAATTTATTTTACTTATATCTTTATTTAATTCTAAATTTTTAACATCACTCATATCTAACTTAGAAAGGGCTATATGGTAATAACCATTTTCACTAACAGTTCTATCTATTAGAGACTTTCTAAAACTAGTAAATAACCCACTTGTCGCACATATTAATGCAGTACATAAAATAATACCTATTATAGTACCTATTGTTCTTTTTTTATTTAATTTTAAATTTTTAATAGAAAGAGATAACATCATATTAATTTTCTCCCACTATATGCCCATCTGCTATTTCAATAATTCTATCTGCTACATTTGCTAGTTCAAGATTATGGGTTATCATTATTATAGTTTGATTAAATTCTTTATTTGATTTTTTTAATATAGATATTATTTCATCAGTAGCCTTTGAGTCTAAGTTTCCAGTTGGTTCGTCTGCTAAAATGATACTAGGTTTTGTTATTAGGGCACGGCCTATTGAAGTTCTTTGTTGTTCTCCTCCTGATAACTCATTAGGTAAATGTTTACTCCTATGTGATAAATTAAGTAATTTAATTAAATCATTTAATTCTTCTTTACTTACACTTCTTCCATCTAAATCTAATGGTAAAGTAATATTTTCTTCTATATTTAAAACAGGTATTAAATTATAAAACTGATAAATAAGTCCTACGTGCCTACGCCTAAAAATTGCTAATCTATCGTCATTAAAATTGTATATATCGTGTCCTTCAATAAATACTTTTCCACTAGTGGGTTTATCTACTCCACCTATTAAATGAAGCAAAGTACTTTTACCACTTCCAGATGCACCTACAATTGCTACAAATTCTCCTTTTTTAACACTAAAAGATACATGGTCTAACGCGACTACTTTAGTATTATCTTTACCATATATCTTAGTTAAATTTTCAACTTTTAATATTTCCATTTTCTCACTTCCTTTAATTACATTTTAAGTAACTAAAGTTACAGGTAAGTTACAAATATAAAATAGGTTTTTGTCTTATTCTTTCCATCTTTTCTATATAAGTTTTCTCTGCTTCTATAGATTTTTCAAATATATAATCTAAAGAAGCCCCTTGCTCATACATCTCTAATACATAATCTAATATATCTAATATTGAATTTATATTACCCTTAGTAAAATCTATTAAATCATAATATATCTTATCTTCTATTTTATCTACTAAATCAGTTTTATCATATAATCTTCTTTTTATTATTTCTTTTATAGTATCTATATTAGTTCCATAATCTACTTTAACAAAAGAATAGCCTAAATTATTTAAATATTCTTTTTTATCTATAGTTTTATATAATGCTTCGTCTACTGAAGATATAATTGATTTATCAAATAAAGTAAAATATTCTTTTAATACCATTTGTGATATTTTATTACTTCCATTAGTATAATCAAACTTATCTATTATTAAAGTTAATTTATCTATTTCAATAGTATTCTTGATAAGTTTAATTATTCTACTTGATATTTCTCCTTTATTAATTAATCTTGATAATTTATAATCTTCAAAATATATTCTTCTTATGTATTCGTCTATTTCACTAATAAGTTTATCTATTTCACATTCTATATCTATAAAATATTCATTAAAAATATCTTTATAATTTCTTTTAACATAATTTAATAAGTTTTTAGAAAACATAACTTCATAATAATGAGTATGTATAGATTTATCAAAATAAGCCCCTGTGCCTAATACCGAACAAGAGTCAAATTTCATATAAATACTTTTATCTTTATCATTTAAACTTCTCTTTTCTTTACTTAACAAAACAGTAGTCTTCCCAGACCCCTTTACTCCTTCTAAGATAATATTAGTAGATTTATTATCTATTTCATTATGAAGTTTATATACTTCATTTTCTACAAACAAATTAGAATTTATAACCTCAGTTTCACTTAGATATTTTAACATACTTTAACCCATCCTTTAACATATTATATCACTTATTTATTTAGTGTAAAGAAAAACAAGAGTTTTTTCTCTTATTTTATCTCTATTAATTAATATTTATTATTTTTGGTATTTAATTTCTTACATCAAAAATAAATCCTATTTTAAATTTTTTCTTAAATTAACTATCAAACTCGGTTAGAATCTTCTTCGTCTAAACTAATTTTATCATTAATATCTAGCATTTTTATTAATTTCTTTTGTAATTTCTTTCCAACAAGACTTATATAAAAATTATCACGCTTAACCAAATTAAACATAACTTCCTCGTCATTTTTATAGGCTTTATTTAATCTATCATTATAAAAATGGTGATATGAAGGAGCGTCCTTAATTACATTTATAATATATTCCTTATCATTAAATAACTCGTCACTTAAATAGTTTATTGTATCATTATTTTTATATATTTCTTTTTTCATAATATCTTTATCTTTAGAATATTTATTAATTATTTCACTATTAGTATAAACGATTGAAAAGTCATATTTTAAATATAATTCTTCTATATATTTAGTATCATTTTTTATTTCTTCTTCTAAATATTTGGCTACATCTTTTTCAATACTTAATACTTTTTCTATCATTTTTTTATCATTTTTATATTTTTTAGGTAAAAATTCATAATCTTCAATATTGCATTCTAAAGATTTTTCAATTATTTCAGGGTCATTTTTCAGTCTATCACTAACATACTCTAAAAAACCATAATCAACTGCAAAAACAATTTCTCTTATTACTATTTCACTTCTTTTTTCTTCTTTTCTTTTTTCCTTTATTTTTTCTTCTAAAACTTTTAAAACTATCTCTTTATTATCTCTAAATTTTTCGTCTAAAAAGTGAAACATATTTGGGGCTTTTGTCATTAATTTTAAGATAAAATTTTTATTATGTTTTAATTCTTCACTAATATATTCATACTCAAATTTATCTATATTTTCTAATATAAAATCTTCATTATTTCGTAAATTTTCACCTATTAAAGATGGAAATTTATCAACTTTAATCTTTTCAAAATAACTTCTATCATTTCTTACTTCGTCAGATACATATTCTAAAATATCATAAAATATTTCATTTGAGTCTTCTAAGTACCAGTCTGATACATGTTCAAATCCTATGCCTATTTCTAATAATTTATTGACAAATTCTGGTACTTTAAAATAATCTAAACTGCAATTATCTAATATAAAATCTTCTTCCATATAATTATCAATATTTTTTAAAATATCTTTATCATATTCAATATAATTATCATATATATTTATAAATTTATCAATATCTATCTCATTATTAAAGGCGCTCTTATCATATCTTTGCATCATTTCCTTAACGAATTTTGTATCACTTAAATCACTTAATTTGTTCTTCTTTTTTAATAAGTCCATTAAAGATCTATAAATATTATACTTAGTGTATTTTTTGTCTGTTATTAGAAAATTTTGTATAGTATCATATATTTCTCTACCATCTTTGTTATCTTTATTTTCTATAAGATAAGTTTCAAAATCTAAATATTTTTCTAATAATAGTTCATATAAATTTATTGATAACATACTTAAATCTCCTAACTGATTAAAATGATAAAAAATCATCACTTATTGCTATCTCATCTTCAAAACCTTCAAAAGGGTCTAAATTTGAATTCTGTTCGGTTTCATACATTTCCTTGATAATATTTTCGTACTTTTTTTGATAATTATCTGGAATAATGTCTAGTATAGTAAAAGTATTAAGACAATTACAATAACTATTTTTTAATAATTCTCTAAACAAATCTTCATTATCTAATAAAGAAATATTATTATTTAGTATTTTTTCAATCATAAAAATATTATTTCCTTTAGATAATGCTATTACATAGTCTTTACTAGATATATAATTTATGTCAAATTGGTTACCTAATTCCTCTTTAGTAACTACTTTATCAGCAAATATTATATTAGTATAAAAATAATTATGATCATTCCATTTATTACTAAATAAAGTTATTATATTTTTCTTTTTATTTTGTTCATATCTATTAAGTAGAAAGTAATATAAATAATTATTTTTAATTTTTGTTTTAATATCTTCTCCATTATCTAATACTTCTTGATAAATAAATTGTCCATCATGACTTGTATCATATTCTGAAACTACATAATTTTCATATATAAGTGTTTTACCTAACTCATTAACATAAATATGCTCACGATTTCCATCTTCATAAGTAGTGCCAATAATTTCAACATTAACTTTATGTAATTTACAAAAATAATTGATAGTTCTTAATTTATATCTATCAATAACACTTTTTAAATTAATAAATGAAGTTCTACTATAGTCAGTCATACTAATACATATGCTCCAATCGCACTCACCATTAATAAGGCAATAATAATTACCATTATATTCTTTTATTCTTGATACCCCTTTTAATTCTGTTCTTGCTACTGTAAGTTCAGGAGTGTATTTTTTATAATTAAAACATTTAATGAATTTTTTTATATTATCCTTACTACTTGCTTTTACAGTCATTTTAAAATAACATATATTTGCCATTAAGACACCTCCGATATATCTGCTAATTTGATTATAATTATTAATTTGAAAATTTGTTCCTTTTAACTTTTTAACTAACTACATTTTATGAAACTTACTAAATATTTTCTTATTAATGAACTTCGGTTAATATGGAAAAATCATTGATTTCTCAATGATTTTATAGTTCAATTAATTCGTATTCTTTAGTACCAATTCCCAA
>CANRGI010000052.1 GCA_947630095.1 uncultured Bacilli bacterium | reverse complement strand
TTATGATAAAAAGAGAGATAGAAAAACGTTTTAAGTCATTATCTAATTCAAGAAAAGTAGTATTAATTACAGGTGCTAGACAAATAGGAAAATCTACTTTTGTAAAAAGTATGAAAGAAGATAATAGAACATATATAACTTTAGACGACTTAAATTTAAGAAGTTTAGCAAATGAAGACCCTAAATTATTTTTAATGAATTACAAAGGACCTTTAATAATTGACGAAGTACAATATGCTCCTAAATTGCTTTCATATATAAAAATGGATATAGATAGTTCAAATGAAAAAGGTAAGTATTGGTTAACTGGTTCACAAAAGTTTGAACTTATGAAAGATGTTGACGAGTCACTAGCAGGTAGAATATCTATATTAGAAATGTCTTCATTAAGTTATGCTGAAAAGAAAGGTATAAGTTCTAGTCTATTTAACCCACAAAAGATAACAAAAAAGTTTGATGTTACACCTAAAGAAATTTTTGACGAAATATTTAAAGGTGGTATGCCTGAATATATAAGTGAAAATTTAGATAGAAACCAATTTTTTAATGATTATGTTTCTACATATCTTGAAAGAGATGTTCGTTCATTAACACAAATAAGAGATTTAATGAAATTTAAAAAGTTTTTAGTAGCCGTAGCCGCGCGTAATGGTGAAGTATTAAACTATGACTCATTATGTGAAGATGCTGATATTGATAATAAAACAGCAAAGAAATGGATTTCAATATTAGAAGCAAGTGATATTATATATTTATTACAACCTTATTTTAATAGTGAATTAAAAAGAGTTACAAAATCTCCTAAAATTATCTTTATGGATAGTGGGTTATGTGCTTATTTATCTAATTGGAGTAGTAGTGAAACATTAATGAGTTCTAGTGTATCAGGTCACTATTTAGAAGCATTTGTAATTAGTGAACTTATAAAAAATAAAAGAAATAATGCTAAAATACTCAATTACGATATATTCTATTATAGAGATAGAGATGCTAAAGAAATAGATTTAATAATTTATTTAGATAATGTAATATATCCTTTTGAAATAAAGAAAACAGCAAACCCTAATAAAGAAATGTTAAAGAATTTTAAAGTCTTAAATAATGCTAATATTAAAGTAGGTAATGGAGGATTATTATGCTTTTATCCTGATATAATTCCACTTGACGAAAACAACAAAGCATATCCTATATCTTCGATTTTCTAATAAATCACTAAGTGTATTCAATTACACTTTTTTATTTTGAAAAAAGATAGTATAATTATATTAGGTTAGGTGATAATATGAGAGAATTAAAAGTAGTAGATGGTAATGAAGCCTGTGCAATGGCATCTTATAAATTTACAGAAGTTTGTGGAATATATCCTATAACTCCAGCAAGTCCAATGGCAACATTAACAGACAAATGGGCGAGTGAAGGCAAAAAGAATTTGTTTAATAGCATAGTAGAAGTAACAGAAATGCAAAGTGAAGGAGGTGCATCTGCTTTTGTTCACGGCGCTCTGCAAGGTGGAAGACTAACAACTACATACACTGCTAGTCAAGGCCTACTTTTAATGATACCATCAATGTATAAAATGGCAGGAGAACTTCTTCCTGGAGTAATCCACGTTGCCGCGCGTAGTTTAGCAACTCACGCTTTATCAATTTTTGGTGACCATCAAGACATATATGCAGTTAGACAAACAGGTTTTGCTATGTTATCAAGCGCTAATGTAGAAGATGCTTACAATTTATCTTTAATAGCCCATCTTTCTGCAATTAAAGGAAGTATTCCATTTTTACATTTCTTTGATGGTTTTAGAACTAGTCACGAAATTAATAAAATAAGTGTATTAAGTGATAATGAAATAAATGAATTATTAAATGAAGATGCTTTAAAAAAATTTAGAAATCGTGCTTTAAATATAGGTAAAAAAATAACAAGAGGAGTATCAGAAACAGAAGACGTGTATTTTCAAAATACAGAAGCGAGAAATACAGAATATAATAACTTACCTGATATTGTTGCTGATTATATGAATAAAATAAACGAGTTAACTCACTCTGATTATGCTCCTTTCACTTATTATGGTTCTAAACACGCTAAATACGTAATAGTTGCTATGGGTTCAGTTACAGATACAATTAAAAGTGTAATAGACGACCTAAATTCTAAAGGAGACTCACTAGGCCTTATAATCGTGCATTTATATAGACCATTTAGTGAAAAATATTTTTATCAAGCATTACCTAAAACAGTAGAAAAGATAACTGTATTAGATAGAACAAAAGAAGCAGGCTCATTTGCTGAACCTTTATATTTAGATGTATGTGGTGTCTTAAAAGGCGAAAATATAGAAATTGTAGGTGGTAGATACGGTTTATCTAGTAAAGATACTACACCTAGTATGATAGCAAGTGTATTTGAAAATATGAAAAAACACATAATGAAAGACCATTTTACATTAGGAATAATAGACGATGTAACAAATACTAATTTAGAAGAAGTTGATTATAATTTAAAACCAAAATGGAAAGAAATCAAAGTATGGGGCTTCGGTTCAGATGGTATGGTAAGTGCTAGTAAAAATATATTAAAAGTTATAGGTAGTGAAGAAAAAAAATACGTACAAGGATACTTTGAATATGACTCTAAAAAAAGTGGAGGAGTTACAATAAGTCATTTAAGAATAGGAGATACTAAAATTAATGCTCCTTACTATTTGACTGAACCAAATCTAGTTGTAGTATCAAAAGATACTTACTTAGAAAAATATGATGTATTAGATAAAATAAAGCAAAAGGGAATATTCTTATTAAATACAACTAAAAAAGACGAAGAAATAAATGATATAATGCCCAATTCAATAAAGAAAATTATAAAAGAAAAAGAAGTGAAAGTGTTTATATCAAATGCAAATTTATTAGCAGATAAATATAAGTTAAGAGGAAAAATAAATAATATAATATCAGTTTATATGTTAAAAATGTTAGGAATAGGTTCTTCTGGTTTAGAACATTTTAAAGATAATATAAAATCTATATATAGTGATAAAGGTAAAGAAGTAGTAGAAGCAAATTTAAAAGCATTAGACGAAGCAATAGATTACTTAAGAGAATTAAATACTGATACATTAAGACTTAAAAATGATAAAAATATAAGCGACAAACCTTTAGATAAAATGTTAACTAGAAGAGGTAATATGCTTAAAGTTAGTGATATGCTAAATCATAAAGATGGTACATTTGAAGGAGGCACTAGTGCATCTGATAAAAGAAAAGTAAGCGATAAAGTACCAGTTTGGTGTAAAGAAAATTGTATTGAGTGTAATGCCTGTGCATTTATATGTCCTCACGCTATAATAAGGCCATATTCTCTATCAGAAGAAGATATAGCATCTTCTCCTATAAATAAGGAAGACACTATTCCAAGTTTAGGTGAAAGTGAAAAAGGTTTCTATTTATCTATGAATATTGATAATTGTACAGGTTGTGGTTTATGTACTAAAGTATGCCCTGGTAAAAATGGAGAGAAAGCATTAACAATGGGAGAATACGATAAAGATAGAGACAAAATATGCGACTATTTTAATAACCATATCACTAATGTTACTCCATTTCCTAAAAATACAGTTAAAGGCTTAGGATTTGTTAAACCAGTTTTTGAATTTCCAGGTGCTTGTGCAGGTTGTGGTGAAACAGTATATATAAGGACACTTACTGAACTTTATTCTAATGAAATAGTAATAGCAAATGCTACAGGTTGTTCTTCTATCTATGGGGCAAGTCTTCCTTGTACTCCGTATAATATTCCTTGGATAAATTCATTATTTGAAGATAATGCTGAATTTGGTTTAGGAATACATATGTCATATAAGACAGCAAGAAAGAAAATAAAAGAGATAATGATAGAAACAAAAGACGAAGTAGATAAAGATACAAAAGATATATTTAAGTTGTGGATAGATAATATAGAAGACTATAATATTACTAGTGAAGTAAAAGAAAAATTAACTAAAAAAGGTATTAGAAGTGATTTAAAAGAATTATTAGATTATATTCCATCGAGAAAAGTATGGATAATAGGTGGCGACGGCTGGGCTTATGATATAGGATATGGAGGCTTAGACCATGTTCTTAGAACTAATGAAAATATAAAGGTATTAGTGCTAGATACAGAGGTGTATTCAAATACTGGAGGCCAAACATCTAAATCTACTAGGGTTGGTGCTGTGGCAGAGTTTTCAAGTAATGGTAAGTTAAAACCTAAAAAAGATTTATTTCAAATAGGTATGGGAATTCCAAATTGCTATGTCGCTTCTATAAGTGCAGGCGCTAATATGATGCAAACTATAAAATCTTTTAAAGAAGCAATGGAACATAATGGTCCAAGTTTGATAATTGCATATAGTCCTTGTATTGCTCACGGAATTAAAGGCGGTTTATCTAATAGTATAGACGAGCAAACCCTTTTAGTGGAAAGTGGATACAATATTTTAATGAGATATAATCCTAATGAAAATAAATTGACTATTGACTCTAAAGAACCTAATTTCCAATTATATGAAAGTGTATTTGAAAAAGAGATGCGTTATAAGAATTTAGAAGATTTAAACGAAAAAGATTATGAAAGACTATATAAGGAAAATATAACTAATGCACAAAATAGATATGAATATTATGAGAAATTATCTAAAGAAACAGTTAATAATAGTGAAAGAAGCGATATTGACTTAAATAGTTTATAAAATATAGATGTATGCTCTCAAGCAAAAACTTGACATAAACTTAAAAAAGTGGTAAAATTAAGTACATTGAATGGGGGATAAAATGAAAATTGATAAGAAAAAGGCTGCTTTAACACTAGCAGCAGTAGGTTTAATTAGTGTGAGTGCAAATACTTTGAGTGCTTGTAATTCGGTAGATCATGAGGAAGAAAAGCAAGAGGAATTAGAAGATAAAACTGAGTTATTAAAGCCAGAATTAAATGAAAATGCTCCAAGTGAGACTACAGTAGATGCAAAAGATATAATAATAGTTGATACATTTAATGAAAAACTTAATGCAATAGGTATGAATGAAAGGTATTTAGTACTTTTAAAAGTTAATGAAACTATCGAACCATCTTTACATAAGGAAAATGCAACAACTAAATATATCGAATTTAAAGATATAATGAACTTTAATTTTAGTGGTATATTCGGTATGGAAAATAATACTAAAGGAGAAGCAGAATATTTTACATTTGCTTATGGTGATAAAACTGGGGAAGATTTATCAAAAATGGCTGCTTATTTAGGTAATGATACAATTAATGACTGGGTATTAACTTTAAAAGATGTAATAGACCCATCATATTTAAAGGATACTTATAGCATTAATGAATTAAAAGAAATTTATGCTTTATTAAATGAAGGCATTGAACTTTCAGAAAATAACTATAATGTAACACCTTTATCTAGCACTAGTTATACACTAAGAATTACAAAATAAATAATAAAGATTGAGTAAAAACTTTTTAAGTAACTCAATCTTTTTTTGTTCATAAAATTATTATATTTTCATACATAAGAAAAGGATTGCCCCCCTGAGAGCAATCCGGAAAAAAGAATAAAAAGGGGTTGGCTAGTGTGATACTAGCACCAATTCGCCTAATGTGAATTGGTAATTCTATATACTAAACGAAAACGCGAATTTTGTCAACATTTTTTTGAAAAAAAGTTAAAAAATTTTATTGATATTCATTAAAAATGTTATAAGAAAAAATATGAATGTAAAAATATGGAATTTAAAATTTAAACTAAAGCAAGTACATTGAAAAATAAAAAAGTTTACTTTTATTATTCATACCTAGCAATAAAGTAAATTTTACATAATTTTCTTGAATTTATATTTATTTTTTCCTATATCTATGGTAAAATACAAACTATGAATTTGATTTATGACATATTAAAAACCAATCAAAATATTTTCGTTGGTAAAATGATATTAAATAATATATCTGCATATTCCTTTGTCTAAATCAGATTCTTTAGAGTCTGGACATAAAAGATTATATAGTCTATAATCGTGTCCATTATGATATTCTAAATAACAGGTAATAGTATACAATATTGTATAATATGTATAATAATTTATTTTTTATTTACCATTGATATTACCATTTAGAATATCTTTTTTATTTATAATGATGGAACTAAATTATACTAGCGATATATTATATTCTGCTACAAAGGGAAATCTAAATTTTTAAAATTTTAGGAGTAATTATGAATGAAAAAATAAACAATATAATTAAATTTTATAATTTGGCTACTACTTTAAAAGATAAAATAAGAAGTGGTTGGAAATTGTGGCACGTATCAAAAGAAAGATTAGAAAGTGTTGCAGAACATATTTATGGAACTTACATTTTAGCTATTGCGATAGATTCTGAATTTGAAGTTAATATTGACCTTAATAAAGTATAAAAATGCTAGTTTTACACGAATTAGAAGAGATAATTATTGGCGATATAACTCCATATGATAATATTAGTAAAGAAGAAAAAATAAAAATGGGAAAATTAGCAGTAAGTCAAGTATTAGATAATTTAATAAAAAAAGAAGAATATGAAAACTTACTAGACGAATTTAATAGTCATAAAACTAATGAATCAAAATTTGCTTATGAATGTGACAAATTAGAAGCAAGTTTACAGGCAAAATTGTATGATAGTGGAAACTATGTTGATATTTTTTCAAAAGAAAATGAAGAATTAATTAATACTGACTGGAATCAAAATGCTATAAAAAATGGCGCTAGAAGTTTATCCGATTTATTTATTGAATATGATTATCAGTGTTATGACAAAATATTTAAAAGTATTGTAGATAATATAAAATAGGAAAGGATGGTTAAAATGAAAATTAAAGTAATTGGAAGCGGTAGTATGTGGACTGGATATAACAGTGCTTCATATATGATAGATGATAATATTTTAGTAGATATTCCAAATGGAATGTGTAAAAATTTGTTTAAGTTAGGAATTAATCCTAGAAAAATCGAGCACGTTTTGATAACTCATTTTCACGGAGATCATTATTTTGATATTCCATTTTATTTCTTATTAAAATCAAGAGCAGATAATCACAATATAAATATTTATTGTAGTAAAGAAGGTAAAAGAAAAAATCAAAAATTGTTAAAACTCGCTTTTCCTAATTCTACAAAAGAAATTAATGAAGCAATAGATTTAAAATATATATATAAAGAGACATTTAAAGTAAATAATTACATAGTGCAAAAATATTTAGTGGATCACGGAAGAATGAAGCCAGCATTTGGGTACATCTTTGATACTAAAAAATATAAAATAGGTTTTACTGGAGATACTACTATTTGCAAAAATGTTCTTTACATGGCAAGTGTATGTGAATATTTATTTTGTGATTGTATGTTTATTAAAGGCACTTCTAAACATATGGGAATAGATAACATTAAGTATTTATCAAAAGAGTATCCTAATTGTAAATTTGTTGTTAGTCATTTAGAAGATGATACAAGGAAAGAACTACAAAAATTAAAAATTGAAAATGTAATTATTCCAGAGGATAGTTTAGAAATTACAATTTAGTATTTATAGGGGCTTGAATAAAAAAGTTAGGATCAAAAAAGGAAAATTATGAAAGATAAATATCAAAATTTTTTGCATTTTTCAATATAAAGGAGGAAAGGACTAGAAAAATTGGCTTTCTTATAGTAAAATAAGATATGTGATACAACTCCTTGAACAAGATTATTGTATCACAAAAAATGCCTTGAAAACTTATGCTTTCAAGGTTTAATTGTTAAAGAAAATCCCCAGCTAGGCTGGGTGGTTCAAAAAAAGCTTAAGCGGTGATTTGAAAAGAAAAACTCCTTCTATTATAATAAATGTTGCGACTGTCAAGGAGCAACAAAATAATAGAAGGAGGTCGTTTAATGAAAAATATTCAAATAAACGATATAAAAAGTTTAGCACATACTAGTTGGAATTGCAAATATCATATAGTATTTGCACCAAAATATAGAAGAAAAGTATTTTATGAAAGTAAAAGATTAGAAATAGGACAAATACTAAGACAATTATGTGAGTGGAAAGGAGTAACAATAATAGAAGCAGAAGTATGTCCAGATCATATACATATGCTAGTAGAAATACC
>CANRGI010000051.1 GCA_947630095.1 uncultured Bacilli bacterium | reverse complement strand
TGGTACTGGGTACCCTAATGACGAGTATGGGGTATGTACTGATGTAGTTGCTTTTAGTTTATTAAATTCTGGGTATGATATAATGATGCTTTTAAATGAAGATGTTAAAAATAATAAAGAAAAATATGATATAGATATAATAGATAAAAATATAGATTTTAGAAGAGTATTAAATTTAAATACATATTTAAAGAGAAATGCTATTAGTTTAAGTACTGATTTAAAAGATATAAGTAGTTTTCAGGGTGGAGATATAATTGTATTTAAGAAGCATATAGGTATTATATCTGATAAAAGAAATAAAAAAGGAATACCTTATCTTATACATCACGCTTCAAAGTATCAAAGAAATTATGAAGAAGATGTTTTAGAATTATATAAAGAAGATATAATCGGTCATTATAGAATTAGTTAGGTCTAATTCTTTTTTAAATGTACATACTAATAATGTAAATAAAATATCAAAAAATGTGTATTTTATTACATATTTAAGTACTTGATGTTATAATAAAGTTAGGAGGTAGAAATGAAAAGTGTAGCAATTAAAGGAGTTAAAGAAGTAGGTGTAAGTGAAATAGAAGAACCTATTAGTGATGGAAAGAAAGTTATAATTGAAATTAAGAAAGCAGGAATATGTGGTTCTGATATTCACAACTGGGTAGCAGGCGCTCCTCAAGGGCTTGTAATGGGACACGAATATGCAGGTATAGTATTAGATAGAGGAGATAGAACTGATTTAAATGTTGGTGATAGAGTAACTTCTTTACCAATATCTCCTTGTGGAGAGTGTCAAGCGTGTAAGACAGGAAATCCTCAATATTGTGCTCATACTTGGGAACACGCTTTAGGGTTGTCTTTAGATAATCCTGGGGCTTATTCTAAAAAGATAGCAATAAATGGAGATTTAATTTTAAAGACACCTGATAATTTAACTGACGAAGAAGTAGCAATGGTTGAACCAACTGCTGTAGGACTTCACGCAGTACATTTAGCAGATATTAAAGTAGGTGCTAAAGTACTTGTTATTGGTGGAGGGATTATAGGGTTAGTAAGTGCTTTGTTTGCAAAGAAAGAGGGGGCTAGTTTAGTTGTAGTTTCAGAAACAAATAGTGCGCGTGGTAATAATGCTGTTAGATTAGGAGTTGCAGATAAATTTTTAGATGCTAAAGACGAAAACTTTTTAGCAAACTCAATGGCTTTAACTAATGGTGGGTTTGATGTAGTGCTTGAGTGCTGTGGTAATTCTCCAGCAGTTACAAGTGCGATTATGACTTGTCGCCCTGGTGGTAAAGTAATACTTGTAGGTGTTGCAACAGACGCTATTACAGTACCAACAACACTTGCTGTTTTAAAAGAAATAGAACTTCAAGGCGCTATCGCGTATACTAAAGAAGAATTTGCATCTTGTATAGATTTAATGTCAAATAAACAAATTGATGTTATGCCATTTGTAAGTGAAGTAGTACCTTTAGAAAAGGTGCAAGATGCTTTTGTTGAACTTACTAATGGAACTAGTGATAAGATAAAAATTCTAATAGACCCGAATATGTAGAGAGATAGTAATTACTATTTCTTTTTTTATGGAAGTATAAAATAAAAAGAACTAATAATTTTAATAGTTCTTTTAAACTTCTTCTCTATCAATGTTTTTACTACTTAATATTTCTTTAGTTTTTCTATCTATAAAAACAATATCAAAATCACACATATTTGCTATTTTTTCAATGGTGTCAAAAGTAGGCTCTATTGCTTCTGTTTCATATTCAGTTAGGGTATTTCTAGCATATCCGATTTTTTTTGCTACAAATTCTTGTGTATAATTTCTCTTTTTTCTCATTGTTTTTAACATCTTACCTATCATAGTATTTCCTTTCATAAAAAAATTTAATAAAAAATTAGAGAACACTTAATATAATTTGATGCGGGGGTTTTTCAAAGTGGTAATTATTAGTAAGAAAGATTTATTAATCGTAGTACTACTCCTTTTATTTTTACTTATAATAATTTACAAATTGATATAAAATACCTAAACAATTGCTATTCAAAAACGTTTAGATGCTAACTTTAACGACACCAAATTCTTAAAAGTTAAGTGTTCTCTATATATGAAGAATTATCTTCATATATACATTATACTATTTATTTAGTTTTTATACAAGAGATTTGTATTATCTTGGGATATAATAAATACTTGTAGCATAAGGTTTTATTTCGTCAGTTCTATTTACTAAATAATCTATGCTAGTATTATAAAATACTGCTAGTTTATCAAGTTTTTCTACTGGTATAATGTCTGTACCTACTTCATATCTATCATATTGTTCTTCTGTTGTTTTTAAAACTTCGGCTATTTCTTTTTGGCTTAGACCTTTGCTTTCTCTTAATTCTTGTAATCTTTGTAATCTCATAATATCACTCCTTGTGTACATTTTCGCACATTATTTTAAATATTACAACTATAAATTATACATTGATACTAAATATTATTAGTAAATCATTTGAAAATTATATGTAAAATAACAAATAAAGAAATCGGCAGGGCTCATATGATTGAGTTACTACATAACTCTTATATTCAATTATTGGATAAATCATACAAGGCTTATATGCCGATTTCTTTAATAACTTAATGATATCAAGTTTTTGTCTAGTTGTCAATTATTTACCGAAATTTTTTGAAGGAAATTTACTTTCAAATATAATATAGTCTTTTATTTTATCATAATAAGTGCTTATATTCTTATTATATTTCTTATAAATGGAATTAGATATAATATCTGCCCACTGTATTAAATAGCAGGATTTTGAGTCTAAATATGTTATATTAAATTCTATTTTCTTTACATTAGTTTTAGTTTCTAATTGTTCTAGTACTAGTTTATTATATAAATAAGGTTGAAGTGATAATCTATTTCCTATTTTTACAGACCTATTATCTAAGAATATATTTATTTTATTTATATTTTTATTATTATTTACTATATCCTTTATAAGTAATTGTATTAAATAATTATAACAGGCATTTTTATCGTCTCCTTTTTTAAGTAACATAGTTGTCTTATTTAAATCTAATACTATATATCTTACTTTTACACCATCATATAATATATTATCAATTAATTCTATTCTTTCAGTATGTTTTAATTGCCAACCTTTTACTTCTGTATCTTTAGGAATATGTTTTTTAGTTTTAAATTTATTTATAATTCTACCTGACCTTCTAGTAATAGTCTTTTGTTTATTAACGTCTATATCTAATGCGCATATTAAAAAGTATCTACCCATACCAGAACCCATATTGCCTGACTCGTCTATATAAAGATTAATTTGGTTCATAATTCCTCCTCGATGTGATACTTTAACACAAAAGGTAAATAAGTGCAAACTTGAGATTTTAAATTTTTTATATATTAAAATTAAAAAATGATATACTTTTTTATAAAAAGTATTATAATATAGTATAAAGTTAATTACAAATGATTTAACAAAATTAAATATTTGTAATTTAATAAAAAAGTGAAATGTGATATACTTATTTATGTTGTGGTGGTTTTTATGAAGAAATATTATATTAAATTAGATATTTTAAGATTATTTGCGTGTTTAGCAATTCTTTTATATCATTTGGGAATTTTAAAGGGAGGCTTTTTAGCAGTAAATGTATTCTTTTTATTAAGTGGGTATTTAACTACTTTAATGGCTTTTAAAAAAGATTTTAACTTAAAAGAATATTATATAAATAAATTTAAAAAGTTATATTTACCTTTAATTATAATAGTATTTTTAACTATTGCTATATTTAGTAATATTTCTTTTTTAGGGTGGTTTAATATAAAACCTGAAGTAACGTCAGTACTACTTGGGTATAATAACTTTTGGCAAATATCTGCTAATGTAGATTATTTTGCAAGACATATTAACTCTCCTTTTATACATCTATGGTATATATCTATTTTATTAGAATTAGATTTAATATTTCCTTTACTATTTATATTATTAGAGAAAATAAAAACTAAAATAAGTAAAGTAGTGCCTGTTATAATATTATTTATATTAGGTTTTTCTAGTTTATCATATTTTTGTTATAGTTATTTTAATAATCAATTAATGTTTAATTATTATAGTACTTTAACTAGATGTTTTCCTTTTATATTTGGTATGTTACTTGCATTTATTCACAAGTATTTTAAATTTAAAAATGTATTTAAAAGTAAATTTATATATTATATCTATTTAATTATATTAACTATTTTATTTATATTTACAAGTGTTAATTCTAAATATTATTTAGTAAGTACTTTACTAAGTGTATTAATAACTATGAGATTAATAGATTATAGTGTAATAAAAACAGGAAATAATAAAATAATTAAAGTTTTATCTAATATTACATATATAGTTTATTTAGTTCAGTATCCTATAATATATGTTTTTCAATATATTGAATTATCTTATTACTTAAATATTTTATTAATAATATTATTAGTATTAGTTATATCTTCTTTATTATATTTTACTTTATATTATAAAGGTAAAGGGGTATTATTTAAATATATATTATTAAGTATAGTGTTATTAATTAGTTCTTATGGGGTATATAAATATATTATATCTAAAGATTATACTAAAGAAATGAAGATGTTACAAAAAGATTTAGAAGTAAATGAAAGTAAATTAGAAGAAAAAAGAAAAGAATATATGGAAAAGTTAAAACAAGAAGAGGACGAGTGGAATAGTGTATTATCAAGTATGGATGTAGATACTATGGAAGTAGAAAATGTAATTCATAATTTAAGAGTAATAGGTGTTGGAGACTCAGTTATGCTAGGGGCTTTAGATAACTTATATGAGACTTTTCCTAATGGGTATTTTGATGCACAGATATCAAGAACTGCTTGGGTAGTTAATGGAATACTAAAAGAAATTAAAAATATAAATTCTTTAGGAGATGCGATTATCCTTAATTTGGGGGCTAATGGAGACTGTTCATTAACTTGTAAAAAACAAATAATGGAAACTATAGATGGTAAAGATGTTTTTTGGGTAAATGTTACTAATGATAGTAGTGTTCACGTAAATAGTAAGATAAAAGATTTATCTAAAGAATATGAAAACTTACATATAGTTGACTGGTATAACATATCTAAAGGGCATAGTGAGTATTTTGTAGCAGATGGAATACATTTAACTAAAGTAGGTAGGGAAGTATATACTAAATCAATATATGATGCTATATATAATGAATATTTACATAAAAGAGAAGTAGAAAAAGAAAATGCTATAAAAAATCACGAAGAAGAATTAAAAAATAAAATTAGTTTTTATGGTAATGATATATTAGTTAATACTTATAAATATTTAAAGGATAATTATAGTAATTCATTATTTATTACAGATAAAGATTTTAGTTTTGAAAGTATAAAGAAAGAATTAGAAAATTCTATAAATAATAATACTTTAACTTATAAAATTGTATTTATGTTTGATAGTTTAAGTGAATTAAATAATAATCAGTATCAAGAATTAGTTAATATATGTAATGGACACGAAATATATATAATAGATATATTTGATAAAATAAATATAGATAATGAAAATGTACATATTATTAAATTTAATAGTAGTAATTATTTAATGGTAGATAATGTACATTTAACTAAAGAAGGGGCTAGTAAATTAGGAGAAATTATTAAAGAAAATATAGGTAATATATAAATTCAACCTAGAGTTGAGATAAAATATGTAGATAAAGTTTATATATAGTTGTATAATTTACTTTAGAAGAGGTGTAGAAATGAAGAAAAAAGTTTTAATAATAGTTAGTGTTATAGTAGTTATACTATTATCTATAGTTTTATGGTTATGTTTTAGTAGAGAAAAAGAAGAAAGTGATGCTTTAAAGTTTAAGAGTGAATATGAAAGTTTGAATGGAAAATTAAATTCTTCTTCTTTAGAACATAGAAGTGTAGAGATAGATAAAGAAAATCCATTTGTGTATTCAAGTGCTAAAGAGATAGTAAAAAAGATAGAAAATAAAGATACTTTCTTTGTATATTTTGGTTCTTCTACTTGTCCTTGGTGTAGAAGTGTTATAGAAACAGCAATTAAAAGCGCTAAAGAGAAAGATGTAAAAACAATATATTATGTGGATATATGGGGTAGTGACCACGAAGAAATATTAAGAGATACTTATAAATTAGACGAAAATGGAGTGCCTGTTTTAGATAAAGAAGGGGCTAAAGAATATCCTATATTACTTGAATATTTTAAAGATTTATTAAATGATTATACTTTAAGTAAAGATGGAGTAAGTGTTAGTGTTGGAGAAAAAAGAATTTTTGCACCTAATTTTATATATGTAGAAAAAGGAGAGGCTAAAGTATTAGAAGAAGGTACATCTAGTTTACAAACTGATGCTAGAGGAGAATTAACTAGTGATATATTAAAAGAACAAAAAGAGAAATTTGATACTTTCTTTAGTAATAAAAGTGATGTATGCTCTTTAGATGGGGCTTGTTAATCTTTTATGATTTACTTAATAATAATTATTATAGTTTTATGTTTCTATTTATATTATGAAAATAATTTTGTTTCTATTAGTAAATATAAAATAAATAATAAAAAGATACCTAAAGAATTTAATGGTTATAAAATAATACAGATTAGTGATTTTCATAGTAGTACTTCTAAAGTATTAAATAATAAATTAGTTAAAAATATTAAGAATATTAAACCTGATATAATAGTAATAACTGGAGATTTATTAGATGCAAGAAGAAAAAATGTAAAAGCATCAGTTAAAATGATAAAAAATATTATTGAGTATGCACCTATCTATTATGTTAGTGGTAATCACGAAGAGAGATGTTATAAGAAAAATGAATTATTAAATGAGATTATAAAGTTAGGTGTTAATGTTTTAGATAATAAATGTATTAATATAAATAAAGAAAACTCTTCTATCAATTTAATAGGGTTAAGTGATGCTAGGAAATATTTTAAGAGAAATCCTTTTAAAGTTATAAAAGAAGAATTTAAATTAGTAAAATATAATAAAAATAAATATACTATATTATTAAATCATAGACCTGAATTATTTAATATATATGTATCTAATAAAATAGATTTAGTATTTTGTGGACACGCCCATGGAGGGCAAGTTAGATTACCTTTATTAAAAGGGTTATTTGCTCCTTCTCAAGGGGTATTACCTAAGTATAGTAAAGGAGTTTATGAAAAAAGGGAAACTACTATGGTATTAAGTGCTGGTATAGGTAATAGTTTATTTCCTTTTAGAATAAATAATAGACCTGACTTAGTATTAGTAATTTTAAATAATGAAAATTAAGAATTTTATTGACATTAAGTATTCTAATTTTTATAATAAGTGGTGTTAAAGGAGGTGTGATGTGAAAAAGGTTTTTATAGGGTTGTTACTTTTAAGTAGTGTGATATTAATAAGCGCTTGTGGTAAAGACGAAATCACTAGTGCTAGTTGTAGTGGAGAAGAAAATAACGTTATGTTTACTTTTGATTTAAAAGCAACTAATGATAAAATAGATAAAGTAAAAATGACAGCAGTATTCGAGCCTTCTGATTTAGGAGTACCTAGTATTTCAGAATTAGACGACGAAACAAAAGAGGCAATGAAAAAAGGTATATTAGACGAATATGGACTAGAAGAAGAAAATGAAGGATTAACTGTAAATATTACATTTGACGAAAATATGACATTAGAAATAGATGCTGACTTAGAAGTAGCGCCTCAAAGTATTCTTGAAAAAGTTTCTTTTGATTTTACTGGTATGGATATGAGTTTAGAAAGAGCAAAGAAAGATTTTGAAGATAGAAAATATACTTGTAAATAAAGATTAGGTAACTAGTCTTTTTTTAATTTTATTGTAAAATAGTTGGTAATATGTTAGAATTTTTATTATGGTGAGTTATATATGAAGAAAATAAAAATTGAAATAAATAATAATATAAGTCCAAGAACTTATTTAATAATTTTTATATTTTCTTTAGTAATGTTTATTTGTTCGTTTGTAGTTAGTGTAAAATATTATATAGATATTAAAGATTATGTTAAAGTTAATGCAACTATAATTGAGTCTGGGTATCGTTATATTGGACCTAGTAGTGAAGAGTCTAAAATTGATTATATAAAAGTAAAATACGAGTATAAAAATAATGAATATATTAAAGAATTACGAGTAAACGTTTTATTAATTTATCCTAAAGTTGGTAGTAATAGAACTATATTAATTAACCCTAATAACCCAGAAGAAG
>CANRGI010000050.1 GCA_947630095.1 uncultured Bacilli bacterium | reverse complement strand
CTATTAATATAAAGATAAATATCTTCTTTACTTTTGGAATCTAAATATAAAAGCTCACTGATAACGATATTCGCGGAGGCATCATTAATTTCTCCTGTTAAAAAAATAATACGGTCTTCTAAAAGTCTAGAATATAAATCATAAGAAATACTTGTATTGTCTGTTTTTTCTAATACTGTTGGAATGATGTTCATTTTTTTCACCTAATACTATCATAGTCAAATAAAAAGAAAACTATTCAAAAAAAAATGAAAATATGATAGAATATTTTGTAGAAAGGAATTAAAGGCTAGGGATACTATGGAAACAATTAAAATCACACTGAATGAAGAAACGAAAGAATTTGAAAAGGGTACGAATTTTTATCAAATTACAAAAGAATTTAATCAAAAAGATATTATAGCCGTTTTAATGGAAAATGAAGTTACTTCTTTAGATACGAAAGCAATTAAAGATGGAGATATAAAGTGTATTCGTATTACGGACTTAGCCGGTTATAAAATCTATCAAGCTGCTTTAAAATTTATGTTTCTTGTTGCTGTGAAAGAACTATACCCAAAAAGTGAAGTGAATTTTTTACATAGTGTACCAAAAGGAATATTAAGTGAAATTGATACGGAAGAAAATTTAACAAGTGAAGATATTTCTAGAATAAAAGGTTATATGGCTCGAATGGTGGAAGAAAAATTAAGATTTGTAAAATATAATTTGGAAGTAAAAGATGCTTATCATTATTTAAAAGAAAAAGGTTTAGAAGAAAAAGCATCCAACATTCAATCTTTACCGAATGAAATTGTAACAATGTATCGATTAAAAAATGAATTAAATTATTTTTATAATATTATGCCTTATGATACTTCTGTATTAAGTAGATTTGAATTAGTTTTTTTAGGAAGAAATCGAGTGGTTCTTGTATGTCCTAATGTAGTAAGTGGTACAAGTATTCCTGAATATGTTCATTATGAGAATATTGTAAGTAATTTTATGTCTACAAAACTTTGGTTAAAAAGACTAGGTGTTACTTATCTTTCTCAAATGAATGAGTTGGTAAGTGTTGGAAAAATTAAAGAATTTATAGAATCCAACGAAATTTATTTTCAAAGTGATATTAGAGATGCTTGTGATAAAGTCATTTCAATGCGAGATGTAAGAATTGTTTTAATTGCAGGACCTTCTTCTAGTGGAAAAACAACAACGACAAAAAGACTGGGTTCTTATTTAAGGAGTCGAGGTTTTGATCCTGTTTGTTTATCTACCGATGATTTTTTTGTAGACCGTGAAGATACACCTAAAAATGAAATGGGAGAATATGACTATGAATGTTTGCAAGCTATAGATTTAGATTTATTTAATAAAACTTTACAAAAATTATTAAAAGGAAAAAAAGTAGAAATTCCTGAATATGACTTTGTTTCTGGAAAGAAAAAATATAATGGAAATTTATGGGTTATTTAAGACTTATAAAGAAGAAATTAATGGAGTAGCAATAAGTAAAGATAGTTATATAATCGATATAATTCTAAATAAAATAAAAAGTGTTAATATAGATGAAGTTATAACTTATAAAAAGATAGTTAATGCTTTAAATATTGCTATGTTTAGTGGACAAAATAGAATGGTTAATAAAATTACACCTTTATTTAGAAAACAAATTACTGGAAGAATAGAAGATGTAAGGAAAGTTAGTAATGAAGCAGTTAGTTATATTATAGATAATGACGATTTCATTGAATATATAAATAAAATAAATGGCGAGTATAAATTACCTAAATATATAGTATATGATGGAGTAAATATAAATATAGAAGAGTTAGGTAAAAGTAAAAAGTTGGTGGGAAATTTTGTTAGATAAGATAACTAAAATAATGTCAGAAATAGAATATCAAAATAATACTTATTTAAAAAGTTATAAAGAAGTGTTAGAAAAAATTAATTAAAATTATGGGGGTTTTATGAATATATTAGAATTATTTATGGAAATGTTAGAAAATGAAGATACAAAGATAAATAAATTAGATTTATTTTCTATTATGTTTGAAATATATAGTAGTACTTTAACTAGTTTAAAGGGTGTTATCAATATAGAAAATTATGATGATGTGATATACAATATATATACTCAAGTGTTAGATAGTAAACCAAAAAGTATAAATGTCTTTGTAAATAGGGTTATAGTAAAATTAAAAGAAAATTTTAATATTAGTTTTGAATATATAGAGAATAATAAAAGAGAATTACTTAGTATATTTAGAAAAGTTAATAAAAACTTAGATAAAAGAGAAGTTGATTACAGAAGTAAAATAGGGTATTATCTTACTATTAGAAGTTTTATTAATCAAATGGCTAAAAATATAAATGAAATATTTGAGATAGATGGTACTAATATTAATGGAATAATAATAGATTATATATATACAAATATAGATAAAATATTAAGTGGAGACGTAGATGCTATAATAATATATGAAAGATTAACTAGTGCAGTAAATAGATGTTTAGATTTAATGATATTAAGAAATGAAATAGATTTAGGTAAGTATATATACAATTATGATAATATATCTTATGACGAAAAAATCGCTGCTTTAATCAGTTTAAAATATTCTATAAGTTTAAAAGATAAAAGTATTAAATTAAATAATCAATTAATTAATGAAGTACAATGTATGTTAAATTCTGATATGGAATATGCTAAAATGATTATGGAAGTTATGAATATTAATATTTCAGGGGTTACTTTGGTTTTTAATTCTAAAAGTTAGAAAAGGAAAATATTATGGATAATATGTTTAAAGAAATAGATGGGCTATTAGATATATATAAATTTAGTGATAGTGAAAAAGAAGAGTTTTTGTCTATAATTAAACCTATAGTAATGCACCCAGAATTTATTAAAAGAATGAATAGTAGTGTGTATGCACATCACGGGAGTGTTAGTTTAGGTAGTCATATAATTAGAGATGCGGCTCTTACATATAAAATTTGTAAAAAGAAAATACTTAAAAATAAACATATAAATTTAAGAATTGCTATTATAATTGCTATGTTTCACGATTTATATGAGATGCCTTGGCAAAATGTTAAAAGTAAAAAGAAAATGTTTAGTAATAAGCATGGGTTTGTACATCCTATAGAAGCGGTTATAAATGCAGTTACTTGGTATCCTGAATATTTTAAAGACGAAGAAGAAGCACTTATAATAATAGACGGGATAATACATCATATGTATCCTTTTCCTGTTAGAAGTATAAATAAAGATATAGAAGATATAGAGAGTAATGTAACTAAAAAGTTTTATGAATTAGATAAGAAATATAGAGAACTTATAATATTAAGTACATTAAGAAGAAGGATAGGAAGTGTATCAATATATAACGGAAAGTATGTTGAAGGTAAAATTATGAGTAGGGCTGATAAGATGGTTGCATTAGGTAAGCAAGAAGTTAGTTTTTCTAGTTTAAAGGCTTGTATAACTGGGGTTAATAAAAAATTAGAGAAAAAAAAGAGAGACTAGTCTTCTGTTTCAAGTTCAAACATAGCATCTCTTAATTCCATAGCGCGTTCAAAATCAAGTTCTTGAGCGGCTTTTTTCATTTCTATTTCAATATTTTTAATCATTTCTTTTTTATCTTTTTTAGTAAATGTTTTTTTAGGTTTAGTATGTTCTTCATTATTAGAAATTACATCTCTTATTTCTTTAATAATAGTTTTAGGAATGATATTATGTTCCTTATTATATTCTTCTTGTATACTTCTTCTTCTTTTAGTTTCATTTATTGCTTCTTCCATTGCTTCACTTATAGTATCAGCATACATTATAACGTGTCCATCTTTATTTCTTGCACATCTACCTATAGTTTGGATAAGACTTCTAGTACTACGTAAGAAACCTTGTTTATCAGCATCCATTATGGCTATTAGACTAACTTCAGGTATATCAATACCTTCTCTTAAAAGGTTAATTCCTACTACTACATCTATAACACCAAGTCTTAAATTTCTAATAATATTCATTCTTTCTAATGTTTTTATTTCATTATGTAGATATGTTACTTTTATACCATTTTCTTTTAAATAATTAGTAAGTTCTTCTGCCATACGTATTGTTAAAGTAGTAATTAAAACTCTTTCATTTTTATCAATTCTATCTCTAATTTCACTTATTAAATCGTCTATTTGACCTTGTGTTTTTCTAACTTCAATGATAGGGTCTAGTAAACCAGTAGGACGTATTATTTGTTCAGTATAAACATTATTAACACGAGATAATTCATAATCTCCTGGAGTAGCACTTATGTAAATAGCGTCATTTATTTTACTTTCAAATTCATTATATTTAAGAGGTCTATTATCTAAGGCACTTGGTAATCTAAAACCATAGTCAACTAAAGTCATTTTTCTTTGTCTATCTCCATTAAACATACCCCTTACTTGAGGAAGTGTAACGTGTGACTCGTCTACTACAAGTAGATAATCTTTTGGAAAGAAGTCCATTAAAGTAGTAGGGGTTTCTCCTTCTTCTCTAAGAGCAAGATGTCTTGAATAGTTTTCTACACCGTGACAAAAACCTGTTTCTTTAAGCATTTCAATATCATACATAGTTCTTTGTTTAAGTCTTTCTTTTTCAACTATTTTACCTTCTTTATCAAGAGTTTCTAATCTTTCTTTAAGTTCGTGTTCAATCCTGCTTATTGCAACTTTTAATTTATCTTCACTAGTTACAAAGTGAGATGCTGGGAAAATAGACACACTTTTTTTATCATTAATTATTACACCACTTACTGTATCAAATTCACTAATTCTATCTATTTCGTCTCCAAATAATTCTATTCTTATTCCATTTTTTCTTTCATAAGCAGGTATTATTTCTATTGTATCTCCTTTAGCCCTAAAGGTGCCACGTTTAAAATCTATAACACTTCTTTCATATAACATACTGACTAATTTTTCTAATATTTCGTCTCTATCAATAGTTTCTCCTACATTTAAAGTTAGCATTTTATTTCTATATTCTTCTACTTCTCCTATACCATAGATACAAGAAACACTTGCTACAACAATAACATCACGTCTTTTTAATAAATTACTAGTAGCCGCGTGTCTTAATTCGTCTATTTCGTCATTAATAGAAGCATCTTTTTCAATATATAAGTCTTTACTAGGAACATATGCTTCTGGTTGGTAGTAGTCATAATAGGATACAAAATAACAAACAGCATTATTAGGAAATAACTCTTTAAATTCACTATAAAGTTGACCTGCTAGAGTCTTGTTATGAGCAAGAACTAGGGTAGGTTTATTTAATTCTTTTATAACATTTGCAATAGTAAAAGTTTTACCTGTACCAGTCGCACCTAGTAAAACTTGTTCTTTTTTACCATTTTTAATACCATCAACAAGTTCTTTAATTGCTTTTGGTTGGTCACCACTAGGGGTATAATTTGTTACAAGTTCAAACATAATTCCTCCTTTAATATTTATTTTGTCTTAAATAATTTAATTAATTCATATCTATTATATATCTAATTTTATAAAAGTCAATTTATAGTGTAATTTAATCTTTTCAAATTACATAAAATGTATTATAATTAATAATGCTGGAGATAATATGAAAAAAGAATATAAAAAAGAGTATAGAAAGTTTACAAAAGATATATACAATAATATACATTTTAGAGATACTAAAAATGATTTACATCACGGGACTAGTAAATATGACCATTTAGTAAGAGTTTCTAAATGTAGTTTTTACCTATCTAAAATATTTGGTGGAGATACTAAAACTGTAGTAAGGGCAGGGTTACTTCACGATTTCTTTCCTGGAGGAAGAAAAGATGCTTTAGAAAATAGTTACTTAAACCATCCTAAAACTGCAGTTAGAAATGCTAGAAAATACTTTGAATTAACCAAGAAAGAAGAAGAAGCAATAAAGACACATATGTTCCATCACGTTTTACTTAAAAAGATATTTCCTTTTATTAATATAAAAGAAAAAGCAAAGATAAAAGAAAATAAACCTAAGAGTAAAGAAGCGTGGATAGTATGTATATCAGATTTACTTGTTTCATTAATGGAAGTATTTAGATTTAAATTTAGTTATACAGCAAATTTATCATATTTAGTAATATTAAATATTTTATATATGAATATATAAGAAGAATTATCTTCTTTTTATTTTAAAATAGTGTTATAATGAGGTTGGAGGGAACTAGAACTATGATAGATATAAATATTATAAGAAATAATAAGGAATTAGTTAAAGAAAATATAAAAAAGAAATTTCAAGAAGAAAAGTTAGTATTCGTAGACGAAGTATATGAACTAGATAAAAAATATAGAGAGGCTAAGAAATTAGCGGACGATTTAAGAGGAGAGAAAAATAATTGTAGTGATAATATAGGGTCTTTAATGAGAGAAGGTAAAAAGGAAGAAGCAATGGCATTAAGGACTAGGGTAAGTGAAATAGACGAAAAGATAAATGAAATAGAGAAAAGTGAAGAATTACTATTAGAAGAAGTAAATAAACGTATGATGCTTATACCTAATATAATAGACGAAAGTGTTCCTATAGGTAAAAATGATAGTGAAAATGTAGAGATAGAGAGATTTGGAGAAATAAAAGAATTAGATTATGAAATACCATATCACGCTGATATATTAGAAAGTTTAGGCGGGCTAGATAAAGATAGTGCTGGTAGAACTAGTGGAAATGGTTTTTATTATTTAATTGGCGATGTTGCAAGATTACATTCTGCTATGATAAGTTATGCTAGAGATTTTATGATAGATAGAGGATTTACTTATGTTATACCACCTTTTATGATTAGGTCTGATGTAGTAAATGGAGTTATGTCTTTTAAAGAGATGGACGCTATGATGTACAAGATAGAAGACGAAGACTTATATTTGATAGGTACTAGTGAACACTCAATGATCGGAAGATTTAAAGGTCAAATAATAAAAGAAGAAGAATTACCTATTTCTCTTACTTCATATAGTCCTTGTTTTAGAAAAGAAGTAGGTGCTCACGGGATAGAAGAAAGAGGTATATATAGAGTACATCAATTTGAAAAACAAGAGATGGTAGTGCTTTGTAAGAGTGAAGATGGTATGGAATGGTATAATAAATTATGGAAAAATACTGTAGATTATTTTAGAAGTTTAGATATTCCTGTTAGAACTTTAGAGTGTTGTTCTGGAGATTTGGCTGATTTAAAGGTTAAGTCTTGTGATGTTGAAGCGTGGAGTGCTAGACAAAAAAAATATTTTGAAGTTGGTTCTTGTTCAATATTAGGAGATGCACAAGCAAGAAGATTAGGGATAAGAAGTAAAGGTAAAGAAGGTACAAAATTCGTTACAACTTTAAATAATACAGTTGTGGCTTCTCCAAGAGGGCTTATTGCTTTAATAGAGAATAATTATCAAAAAGATGGTTCAATAAAAATACCTAAGGTATTACAACCTTATATGGGAGGAATGGAAATGATAAAAGGTCGAAAGTAAACAATGAATATAGAATATATAAAAAGTAAAGTAAATAATTATGAATTTTGTTCTATTGAAGAAATTGAAGAAATTATAAATTTCATAGTTTATATGAAGAAGAAAGAGTTAGGTATAAATTTTGAATGTGAAATTGTTTATGATGAAGGCGGAAGAATAAAGGAAGAACGTTCATTAGATGGATATCAGCAATTAGAGATAGGTGAGTGGCCTCTTGCTGAAATAAAAAATAATAAAGAATTAGGTATAGAAGTAGATTCTACTGAAGAAAGAAAAAGTTTCATAGAGTTGATTTTACAAACATTTCACGAATTAAGACATATAAAACAAAATAATGATATTCAAGATAATCCAATATTAAATGAAGAAACATTAAAAATGACAAGAGAATTGATAATTAATGATTCCTTTATAGGATTTAGAAATAGATTTAATTATGAACAGTCAATAATTGAAATAGATGCAATGAGAGCATCATTACAAGAAACGATACTTTTTTTTAAAACTATGGGAACTAATATAACACCTGATGAAGTAGTTTCTGTAATGAAAGAAAAAGAATTAAGTTATTTAAATTATAATTTATCAGAATTAGGAAATTCTTATGAGTCTGCAATGACATATTTTAATCATATATATGGAAAAATTATAGATATTAAGGGAATTCCAGATATAATACAAAGTTTACCAGAAGATAAAAAAGAAATACTTTATAGTCAATGCCAAAATTTAATAAATGGTTACAATTTGGAAACAGATGTAGAAAAGAAGATGGATTTATTACAGGAAATGTCACTTATAATGACTCCAGAG
>CANRGI010000049.1 GCA_947630095.1 uncultured Bacilli bacterium | reverse complement strand
GAGAAAATGATTAACATTTCGTGACAATTTGTCACGGACTCACTGAAATTTTTTTCGTTATTTTACGCATAAATTTGTTTAAATTGAATATACTAGAATTGACAAATATTATTAATTATGATAGTATTTAGTCAGTGAGTGAGTAGTTCGCCGAATAACTGGAGGGAAATTGCTTAATGCATTTCCAGCAAGCATTGACTTGTGGGTTCCTCTAGTCGGGGGAAAACTCACATATTTTTTTGTATCTAAATAAATAATTAACTCATTAAATTCATAATTAAATCTATCATAATTTCTTTTTCTTTAGGATTACTTTCCGCGATTAATAAAGTAATTGATGTAAGAGTATTATTGTCTATAATTTGTTTATCATCTTTATATAGTATTTCATTAACTTGTAAAAAGTAAATAAATATAGTAGCAGCGATTCTTTTGTTACCATCAATAAAAGCGTGATTTTTAACCGTTAAATATAGTAAATTAGCGGCTTTTTCTTCAATAGTAGGGTAAACATCTCTGCCATCAAAAGATTGATATATATTGTTTATTATAGACTTAAAACTATTATTTCTTTCTAAAGCAAACAAACTACTTTCGTTATTAAATCTTAATTTATCTATAACATTTATACATTCTTCATAAGTAATTATTTTTTTACTCTTTTTTCCATTTGTTTTCTTTAATGTTTTATGGTCGTAATCATCTAGTAAATTAAGTGCTTTAGTATATTCATTAATAATATTTAATATTTCTTTTGTTTCATCACCAGTAAGTCTATCATTACTTCTATTAGCAATATCTATTAATTTAACAGTTTTTTCCAAATATTCTAATCTCTTTTGATTAACAGCATAGCCTTTAATCATATAATCTTTCAATACTTTAGTTGCCCATTTTCTAAATATAATACCATTTTTAGATTTAACTCTATAACCAACACTTATAATCATATCGAGATTATAGTAATCTAAATCTCTAGTTTGGGTTTTATCAGATAATGCCCCATGTTGAGTGGTATGTGCAAATTTTACACATACCTCATTTTTATCTAACTCAACATCTTTAAAAATATTATTGATGTGTCTTGTTATAACCGTTCTATCTCTATCAAACAATTTAGCCATTTGTTCTAATGAAAGCCACACAGTCTCATCTTTCATATTTACTTCTAATTTTACATTTTGATTTTCAAATAATATTATTTCATTTTCCATTTTTTCACTTCCTTTACAATCTTGTCCTCTTTTCTCTAGCAATACCAATGATTTTAACAGGCAAACTTTCTATTTGCTCTTTGTTATAAAATGTAGGTAAGTAATTGTCCTGATTATTAGGATTAAGTGGTATCAGCATAATACCGTTTTCACTTATAGTTACATTTTTAAAAGTAGCGTCAAAACCATTTACCATAACAGCACAGTCTTTATTATTAGCAATAGAGTAGTCGTTAGTTTGTTCAAATATAACAATATCTTTTTCACTATATTTAGGGAACATACTATCACCACTAATTTTAAGCCCATAGAAACTTCTTCCGCCTTTAGTCCATTGTTTTGGTATTTCTATATATTCTAATATATCTTCTTGTGCTTCAATAGGTATTCCGGCTTTAATAGTACCTAGTACAGGTATTTGTACTGTATCATTTGAAATATTTATAGGTATAGCATTGTCAAAATTTAAAGGTGGAAAAAAGTCGTTAATAGAAACTTTAAAATATTCTGCGAGTTTAAATAAAACATCTTGATTAGTTTTTCTATCACCAATTTCATATCTTGAAACTGTTTGTGCAGTAGTTTCTAAATAATCGGCGATATCTTCTTGAGTTAAATTTTTTCTTTCTCTAAATTCCCTTATTTTACTTCCAATATATTTATTTATGTCCATTGTATACCTCCCCTTTCTGTAAATATAATATCACATAAATCACCAAAATGGAAGAAAAAAGTTAAAAAATGGTAAAAAAAGTGTTGGCATATCACCAAAACGGCGAAACAGACATTAAAAATAATGATAGTTAGGAGGAAAAATGAAAGAAAAATTATATCCTACAGAATTAAATATAACTACTGAATATTGGCAACACGTTATATAAAAAAGAAACTATCATTTATGAATTAGATGGTATAAACGTTATAAATGTAAAAATTCAAATATCAGATTCACATTACAACAAAGAAGAAGTAAAAAAAGAATTATCTAAAGTTTTTCAGAAAATTCTTGAATACTACGATTAATAGTTAGGAGAAAATATGATATCTAATTATTTAAAAGAATACTTTAAAGAGAAAAAAATAAGTCAATATGAAATAGAGAGAAAGACTGGAATAAGTAGGAGTAAAATAAATCTAACATTAAACGGCAAAAGAAAACTTACAGCAGAAGAACTAATTAAAATAGCAATAGTATTTAATATAGATTTAAACAAAATAAAAGAAATCTAATTTAACGGCTAAATTAGAATTTAATTTCCAATTATGCAAATTAACGAAAATATACCTTATCTAACACTAAAGTATATTCACGGCTTTGATATCTGAATTTATTGCAGATGTTGCCATTACCAGCATTTTTTTAACGTTGAAAATGTAAAACAGCATAATTTTTATTTACGTTTATTAGAATTTTTAAATTGATTATCTAATGAATTTATATAATTAATAATGAAATCAGAAATAATTTTATTATTAAACTCTTGTAAAGAAAGCATTATATCAATATATCTTGTAGGAGATATATTATTAACAAAAGTATCAATAAGATTAGATAAACTATTTTTAATTTTACTAAAAGTAGTTTCAATTAAAAAATTTTTAGTGCATAAACTTAATAATTGTGGTAATATATACATAGAAAGAACTCCTTTTTATTGTATTTTTTTTATAGGTATATTATACCGCAGAGTTCTTTCTTTTTCTATATCCGATAAATTTGTACTCCGTCGTAAAATTTAATTGGTTGATTTTTAATAATAAAGATGTTAAAATATTAATAGATAAGATAGAGATTATAACTTATCTGTTTATATTATTTAGGAGGAGAATTTAATTATGAAAAATTTAAAAAGAATTGCAAGTCTTTTAGTGGTTATTTCTAGTTCATTTGTTTTTGCAACTAATGCACAAGCAGCAACAGAGGTTTGTACTGTAAGTGACGAAGATACTTTGGCTACTTGTTTAACAACTGAAGGAACTACAACATTAAAAGTCACTAATGATGTGGAGATTACAAAGGATACAACAATAGATGGTTTATTAATTACAATAGATGCAGGTAAAAAGTTAACTGTAAAAGAGGATATTACTCTTGATTATACAGGTGTAGAAACTGCTGATGTAACTAATATTACATTAAGTGGTACTGGAAGTGAATTAGTAGTTAATGGTACATTAAATGCTAAAGGTGTTGCAAGTAATATTGCTATACAAGCATCAGCAACTACTGGTAAAATAACTATTGGACAAAAAGGGAAATTATCTATTAGTAATTTTAAACGTGGCGGCATTGCGGCATTAAGTGAAATAGTAGTAAATGGAAACTTAACAATGACTGGTAATGGTTATGGAAGTAACACTGCAAAGATAACTGTAAATGGTACTGGTAAAGTAGTTGCTAATCAAAATAAAGTTGGTTTTACTAGTGAACTTATTACAGAAGATGGAGCTGTTGTTGAAGCAAAT
This sequence comes from uncultured Bacilli bacterium, assembly GCA_947630095.1. Lineage (GTDB taxonomy): Bacteria > Bacillota_I > Bacilli_A > RF39 > UBA660 > MGBC139354. The sequence goes on along the minus strand of CANRGI010000049.1, from coordinate 4,687 downwards.
AATAATGAAGTAATTGGTATTAATTTAAAAGGTGGAACAGATATAAAGAGTGGTTCAAGTGTAACTGCTACTGGAAATGGTGATGGTAGTGATACTCAAAGAGAAGGAGATATTACTATACAAGCAACTAGTGATAATGCTGCTAAGATAGAAGAAGGAAGTAATGTAAAAGCAGGAACTATTCGTTCTTATTATGATAAATGGCCTGAAAGTGGTAACGAAGTAGGTTATGTAGATGCTGTTTTACAAGTTGAAGGTAACTTAGATGTTGAAAGCGTAAATGCAGAGTCATTAAGTGTCAAAAATACTGAAGGAAATGCTGCTCCAGTAAATGCTAATGTAGAAATCAATAGTCCAGAATTTGATATTACTGACAATACTTTAGTACCTGCTGAAGGGTATAAATATATTTTAACTTATAATGGTGCTAAAATAACTAATAGTACAGATAAAGACATTAGTATTTATCCAAGAGACTCAAAGACTCCATTTGTAGTTAAAGCAAATACAACAGAAGCAGAAGAATATTATCTAGTTAATGTATATGTTGATGGTGACTTATATATATTAGGTATGGGACAAACTTTAAATGATTTAATTGGTTTAGAAAAATATAAAGTTAAAGAAGGTTATGAATTTGTTAAGTTTGTGTTAGTAAGTGACGAAACAAGAGAAGTAAAAGAAGACGAGTTCATTTTAGCAGAAGTTGGTATTATGCCTTTATTTGCACAAGTGAGTAGTCCTCAAACTGGAGATAATGCTATTGCATATTTAGTTATAGGTGTTGCTGGTTTATTCAGTATTGCATTAGCCTCTAGTGCATTAGTAGTTAAAAATAGATAAGTTATATGAAAGATAGATTTAAAGTCTATCTTTTTTGGTTTAAAAAAAATAGAACATTAAGTTCTATCTGAATATTTAATTAACTTCGCGTGCATTACCATTTTTTCACTATTAGCATAACAAGTTGAAAGAGTTAATATTTTATCATTTGCATTTACTGTTGTATTAAAGTTATAAACACTTCTATTAAGTAACATATCAGTAAATGTTTTAAAATCATTGTCATTTAAGAAAGTTGTTCTTAAATAATCAGTAGTAGTAGGTATATGGTATACACTAAATACTTGCCATAAGGTATTTTGATTATTTGTTGATAATTTTATAATATAATTATTCTTATTATTATACCAGTTACTTCTTAGTAGATTTTTAAGTGAGCCAAACATTGTTTGGTCTAATCTTGAGTGACCATATATAATAGTATTTTTATCAAATTCAGTAGCGTTATTTCTATAGTCCATAAATACCCAGCCTGCATCATTATAACTCTTATTAAACGCGTGTGTTAAATAATAATCATTATCTTTAGTTTGCACGAAAGGATAATTTATATTTGTACCATTAACTTGTATCCAACCGACAGTATCAGAATTTTCTTTTTTAAGTTCAGTAAAGTCAACATTAATTAAACTCATTTTAATGTAGTCCCAATAAGGGTTATCTGCTGGTATTTCTTCTTGAGGTATAACTTGTGTAGTTGTATCGTCTTCAGTAGTAGGTACTTCTTCTACTTTTGTTTTATCTTGTATTTTATCAGTTAAGTCACTTATTGCTTTGTTGTCTTTATTCCATTTAAATAAATGTACTCCTGATATAATTAAAGAAGTAACTCCGCCTATTAGTAAAACAGCAAGTAATATATTGAGTTTTTTTATTTTGCCTTTTTTCTTAACTTTTTTATATTTTTTATTTATAATATTTATGTTTCTGTTCGGATAGGACATATATTGATTTATTCTTTTATTCCTATTCATATTCATAAAAACTCCTATACTAATTTTATAATATTGTTAGAAAAAAGTCCATAAGATAGATTAAATTTTCATTATAATATAGTTAAATTTGTGTAATATTTGAATTTTAAAAATTTGATGTTAGAAATTTGAAATTTGATTGACTTAGAATTTTTTATATTGTAGAATATAGAGTTGATAAGGGATAGAATGAGCCCTTAAATATTTATATGAAAGGAGGGAAAAGAATGAAGAATTTTAAGAAAGTATTTGGTTTAACTTGTTTAGTATTAAGTGCTTTTACTTTTACTACTAAAATGGATGCGGCTACTAATTGTGATGTAAATAGTTTAGATAATTTAAAAACTGAAATTGCTAAAGAAACAGACCCAAGCGCAAAATGTGATACAATAACTATAAAAAGTGCTTTTAGTATTACTAGTGGAGAAACTATTACATTAAATGGAGAACAATTAATAATAGATAATGTTAAATTAACTATTGACGATGGTGCAAGTTTAGTAATTGGTGGATATTTTCCTGGAGAACAACCTACTTATCCTCAAAAACGTAATGTTGCATTTATTAGTGCAAATTCAAAAATTGAAGTAAAAGGTAGTTTAACTTTAAATGGAGATACTAGGGTATCAGAGTTGGCAGGGTTAGAAGGCGCTAATGGTAAATTAACTATTAGTGGAGCAAATGCTAATGTAAAGATAGATGGTTATACAAGAGCAGGTATTGGTAATTTTGAAGAACTTACAGTAGAAAATGGTGCAACATTAACATTAACTAACAATGGTAATGGTAGCCATAGTGCTAAGGTTACTCTTGATAATGGTCACGTAGTTGCCAATAATAATAGTGATGCTGGTTTTGGTGGTCAAAGTATAACTGCTACAAATGGTTCTACTATTGAAGCAAATAATAATGGTTTATTAGGTGTATTATTCCAAGGTGAAAGTTCAGTAGAAAGTGGTTCAACAGTAACTGCTACTGGAAATGGTACTAGTACTAAATATGCTCAAGAAAGAAGACACGATATTGCAGTTGGCGGATCTTTAGAAATAAAGGGTGGAAACACTAAGGTTACTGCTGGAGATATTGCTTCTTTCTGTGACTATAAAAATACTTGTTATGCAGATACTACGATAGTTAGTGTTAGTGAAAATGGTACTTTAACAGTAGACGAAACACCAAGTGAAGGTGGAGATGCAATTACAGTAAAAAATACATCTGGAACTTATGAAAATGGAGATACTACATCTTTAGCAACAACTATTAATTCTACTGTCTATATTGAAGACGGAGAAGAATTAGTATTAGAAAATGGTACTACAATAGGTGAAAATGCTCGTTTTATAGGTTATAATGGCGCTAAGTTAGTTAATCATACAACTGGAGATATTAAGTTAGAAATAATAAGTGATACTAAAGAGTCTTATGTTACTGTTAAAAGTGGAGACGAGTACGTTGTAAAAACTATTAATGTTAAACTTAATGGTATTACTTATGTATTAATTGCTGGTAAAACTTTAGCAGGCTTAAATATCGATTTAACTCAATATACTGGTGTTGATGGTTTCATTAGATTTAAAACTGTTGGAACTACAGTAAGAACTATTAACGAAGATACAGTATTAAATTCAGATATTGAAATAGTTTCTGAAGTTAAAGAAACAGAAGTAAAACCACCAGTAGAGAGTGAAGATGTTTTTGAAACTGAACCACTTCCAGAGAACCCTAATACAAATGATAATATGATTTATTATTTAGTAATAGGTATGGTAAGTGTTTTATCACTATTTGTTGGTAGATTAGTTTATGTTAAAAATGACTAATAATAATTAAATTTAGGGCAAGAGAAATCTTGCTCTTTTTATGTAAAAAAATAGAACATTAAGTTCTATCTTTCTGAATATTTAATAAGTTTAGCGTGCATTACCATTTTTTTGCCACTACCGTGACAAGTAGATAAAGTAAGTATCTTATCAGTAGGGCTTACTTCTGTATTAAAATCATAAGCACTTCTTGCTTGTAACATATCTACAAAAGTTTTAAATTCGTCATTAGAAGAAAATAATCTTTGTATATAATCATTAGTAGTAGGTATTTGATATACACTAAATACTTGCCATAGGGTATTCGCGTGTTCTGTTGATAATTTAATAATATGATTATCAGTGTTTTTATACCAACTATAATTTAAAGCATTTTTAAGGGTTCCAAACATTGATTTATTACCCATATTGTGTCCATAAATAATAGTATTTTTATCAAAGTCAGTTTTATTATTTCTAAAGTCCATAAATAACCAACCGCCTTTGTTTTTAGTTTTATCAAATTGATGTGTTAGGTAGAAGTCATTATCTGAAGTTTGTACGAAGGGATAGTTTATATTAGTTCCACCAACTTGTACCCATCCGACTGTTTCTTCGTTTATTTTCTTTAATTCAGTAAAGTCAACATCTATTAAATTCATTTTAATATATTTCCAATATGGACTATTTTCGTCTACTTTTTTATCTGGTTCAACTATTTGAATATTACTTTCTTCTTCAGTGTTATTTTCTGGTTCTGGTACTTCATTTACAGTTACATTTTCGTGTATTTTTTCTATTACTTCGTCATTTTTCTTATAATCTCTTAGAGAAGAATAGATTTCATAAGAAGCATAACATAGACCGCCTAAACTAGATATGATTAAGACTAATGCTATTGCTAACTTTAATTTATATTTTTTCTTTTTATTAGGGATTTTCTTATCAATTTTTTTCTTATTAATAGTAGTATCATTTTGTTCTGTTTCTTCTTCAAAAATATTATCTATTTCTGATAAGATATCTTCTTTTTGTATTGGTTCTTTGTTTATTTCTTTAATTTCTTCTATT
>CANRGI010000048.1 GCA_947630095.1 uncultured Bacilli bacterium | reverse complement strand
CTTATCAAGTAAACAAGCGTGATTTACAACAAAGAATAGGCGAACTAGTTAGAGATAAAGTTATAGATGGTATAGCAGATTTACACGAGGAAACAAATTTAGAAAATGGTATAAAGATAGTAGTTACCATAAAGAAAGAAGCAAACGCGAACGTAGTTTTGAATAATTTATACAAACATACTGCACTTCAAACTACATTTGGTATAAACTTTTTAATGATAGACCAAGGTACTCCAAAAACTTTAGGTTTAAAAGATATTATTTCAAAATATTGTGACTTCCAAAAAGAAGTAATTATAAGACGTACAAGATTTGAACTTGAAAGAGCAGAAAAAAGAGTACACATTTTAGAGGGCTATAAGATAGCATTAGATAATTTAGATGAAGTTATTAACATTATACGTGAAAGTGAAACTGATACTATTGCTAAAAATACTTTAATGAGTCGTTTTGGGTTATCTGAAATTCAAGCAGATAGTATACTTGAACTAAAATTAAGAAGATTAACAGGTTTAGAAAGAAATAAAATAGAGAACGAACTTGCTGATTTGATTAAATTAATAGGTGAATTACGAGAGATTTTAGGTAGTGAAGAAAAAGTTATTAACATAATAAAAGAAGAAATGTTAGATATTAAGAATAGATATGCAGACGAACGTAGAACTAAAATTGATATGACAGCAATAGACTATATAGAAGACGAGTCATTAATTCCTGAAGAAGATGTAATAGTAACATTAACAAATAAAAATTATATTAAGAGAACAACAACAGATACTTATAAGACACAACACAGAGGTGGTGTAGGAATTAAAGGAATGTCCACAAACGAAGAAGATTTTGTTGAACAAATGATTAACTTATCCACACACGATTATCTATTATTCTTTAGTAATCGTGGACGTGTTTACAGGTTAAAAGGTTATGAAATACCAGAATTTTCTCGAAATTCAAAAGGTTTACCATTAGTTAATTTAATTCAAGTAGAAAAAGACGAAGTAATAAGTGCTGTAGTTAAAATAGAAAAAGAATGCACAGATAAATATTTAGTATTTGGTACAAAAAATGGTGTAATTAAGAGAACAGAAATATCAGAATTTGATAATATTAGACAAAGTGGTAAAATAGCAATAACTTTAAGAGAAGGTGACGAATTAAATTCTGTAAAAAAATCAACTGGCAATAATAAAATATTAATGTGTTCTTCAAATGGACGAATGGTAAGATTTAATGAAAACGAAGTTAGAATTATGGGAAGAACTGCATCTGGTGTTAGAGGAATTAATTTAATCAATGACATTTGTGTAGGAACTGATGTTGCAACAGACGATATGGAAGTATTAGTAGTTACAGAAAAAGGTTATGGAAAGAGAACTGAGTTAAGTGAATATAGAGAAACAAAACGTGGTAGCAAAGGTGTTAAAACTTTAAATGTTACTGAGAAAAATGGCAAAATTATAGGATTTAAAGCAATAGAACCAGATAAAGACTTAATGGTAATCACAAACAATGGAATTATAATTAGATTAGATATAAATTCTATATCAAAAATGGGTAGAGTTACACAAGGAGTCAAACTAATTAATTTAAAAGATAATAATTCTGTAGCATCTGTATCTGTTATTAACAAATCAGAAGATAGTGAACCAGTTGAAGCAGTTAATGAACAAATACAAGGTGACGAAGAAATCGAAGAAGAACTAGAAGATATTGATGTTGTAGAAGATACAGAAGGAGAATAGTATAAAAGGACAATGTTCCACGTGAAACATTGTCCTTAAATTTTTTTGTAAAAACATTAAACAAACAATTAAAAATTGTTTGTAAATCTAATATAACTTTCTATATTTAATCAAGTTTTTCAATGTTCCACGTGGAACATTGATGGTTATAATAATTACTTGGTAAAAAATTTGCTAATGTTTCACGTGAAACATTAGGTAAAGATAAACTTTATTTTTATATTGTTGAAGTTAACTATTAATTAGATAAAAAGTTTATTAGTAATAAAGATTTATTTTTAAATTAGTTAATGTTCCACGTGGAACATTAACTATAATCAATATTTTTGTAAAATGAAAATAAAAATATGAATTAATAAACATTAATTAAGAATATTTACTTCGTTTTTTTATTTAAATGTAATGTTATCAATGTTTCACGTGAAACATTGATAAAAAATATTATATTAAGTATTTATATTATTTGATGTTAAAAAATAATTGAAATTATTGCTAAAATGTTACTATAAAATGAATTATATTAATTTACTTAAATAATCTTTAACATTATAAATGCATTTAAATAATTAATTTTATAATTATATCAATGTTTCACGTGAAACATTGATATGTGTTGCTTTTAGATTATTATAAGAATAAAATTATTGTTGTAAACAAATTATTTTTTACTTTTATTATATTATATATGTTAGTTATTAACAAAAGAAAATAAATTATAACTTTTAAACACAAAAATATTGATTATTTTTAGTAGTATGTTATAATTTAATCAGTGCAACATATAACGTGGAAACAGGTCAGGATTGGAAGATAGCAGCCTTAACACTAATTATATGTGTGCACTTTTTTATTATGAAAAAATGGTGGTGTTTATGAATAATAATAGTTATGAACAGGTCTTACATAAATTATCAATGAAAGCATCTAAAAAAGGAGAAATACCAGTTGCTGCTTTAATAGTAAAGGATAATAAGATAATATCCACAGCCTATAATAAAAGAAATAAGAGTAATAACCCTTTATTACACGCAGAAATCAAATGTATTATGAAAGCAACTAAAAAACTTAAAGACTGGAGATTAACAGGATGTACCTTATACGTTACATTAGAACCGTGCCATATGTGTAAGGAAATAATTAGAGAAACTAGGATAGAAAAAGTATATTATTATTTGAAAAATGAGAAAGAAATAAACTATAAAAGTTCATTTATTCACATACAAAATGAATATTCAACTAAATATAAAAAAATATTAACAACTTTTTTTAAAAATTTAAGATAAAATAGTATGCTTATTTTTAATAAAATGTTATAATTTTATCAGAAAGGGTGAATAGTATGTCTTATACAGCATTATATAGAAAATATAGGCCTAATAATTTTGCAAATGTAGTTGGGCAAGATACAGTTGTTGAGATTTTGAGAAATTCTATAAAAGCAAATCATATATCTCACGCTTATTTATTTACTGGTCCTCGTGGAACAGGTAAAACTAGCATAGCAAAGATATTTGCCCATGCGATTAATTGTAAGAATTTTACTGACGATGTATGTGGTGTATGTGAAACCTGCAAATATTTAGAAACTAACGATACTGATATAATAGAAATAGATGCAGCAAGTAATAATGGTGTTGAAGAAATAAGAACTTTAAGAGATAATGTTAAATTATTACCGACTTATTGCAAATATAAAATATATATAGTAGACGAGGTACATATGCTTACTACTTCGGCTTTCAATGCTTTACTTAAGACATTAGAAGAACCACCTCAACACGTTGTTTTTATTTTGGCAACAACTGAACCTCATAAAATTCCATTAACAATATTATCTAGGTGTCAGAGGTTTGATTTTAATAAAATAGAAGAAAATGTACTTGTTAATCGTTTAAAATATATACTTCAATGTGAAAATAATACTATGTCTGACGATGTTTTACAATATATTGCTAAAGTTTCTGATGGAGGATTACGTGATGCGATTAACTTGCTTGACCAGTCTTTATCATTATCCAAAAATGAAATTACTGTAAGTGATATAGAAAGGCTTAGTGGAAAAATATCAAATAAAGATGTATTTCAATTTATTGACTTCTGTGTGGCTTCTAAGTATGCTGATTTATTAGATTTAGTTCAAAAAATGTCACACGAGGGAAAAAGTTATGCTGATATAACACATCAACTTTTGATTATATTTAGAGATTATGTTATAAATAAGCAAGTGTCTAATTATTTTGACAAAGATTATTCTTCAATGCTATCAAAGTATGATTTTTCTATTCAAGAAGTGCTAGACATTTCTAAAATTCTTAATGAATTACTCAATGAAATGAAGAATACTAGTGAACAAAAAGTATTATTTGAAATATATATTATGAATATTTCAACACTTATGAACAGCAAGCGAGAAACTATAAGTAGTAATTCACAGAAAGAAAAAATAGAAAATGTTATTATTAACAATGAAATAAGTGAAAATTCACAAGATAATATCGTGTTAGAAGAAAATAATACACAAAAAGAAGAGATTTCAGAAGAAGTAGTGCAAGAAGAAATAAAGAGTAATGTAAATATAGAAAATTTAAAAAAGATTAGAATTAATAATGTCTTAGCAGAAGCAGATAAAAGTGTTTTGATGCAAATAAATGCTAATTACGATAGAATAAATGACTTTATTTCTAATAAAATTTATAATACCATTGCCGCTTTATTAATCGATGGTAAAGTAGTAGTTGCGTCTAATGAATATTTACTCTTTGCTTTTCCAGATGAAACTTATTTGCAAATGTTTGATATGAATTATAAGCAAATAGAATTATTTATGAATGAAATTTTTGATAAACCTTATAAAGTGGTTGCTGTTTCTATGAAAAGATGGGAAGAAATTAGAAATGAATTTATAATAAATAAAAAAAATAATATTTTATATGTTAAAATTCCAGAAAATGATGTAAAATTAGAAGTGAGTGATAGTTTAAGTGAACTAGAAAACTCAGCATTAGATTTATTTGGTGAGAACACTATAAGTGTTAAATAGGAGGAAAAAATTATGAATATGCAAAATTTAATGGCTCAAGCACAAAAGGTTCAAAGAGAACTAGAGAAAGTTACAAAGGAGATAGAAGAGTCTACTTTTGAGGGACAAAGTGGAGCAATAAAAATTACTATGAAAGGAAATATGGTTGTAAATAAAGTTGAAGTTATTGATACTAATGCTTTATCTGATAAGGAACTTTTAGAAGATATGGTAATGGTAGCAATGAATGATGCTCTAAATAAAATTGCTAAAGTAAAAGAAGAAAAATTAGGCAAATATACTGGTGGACTTGGAGGTTTATTTTAATAAATGATATATCCAGAAGAATTTGCGGAATTAATAGAAAGTTTTCAAGAATTTCCAGGGGTTGGAGAAAAATCAGCAGAGAGATATGTATATACTGTAGATAAACTTGAAGAAGAAAAGGTGCAAGAATTTGCCCATAGGTTAATTAATTTTAAGAAAAACATAAAAAGGTGCTCAGTGTGTGGTCATATTACAAATAAAGATGTTTGTGATATATGTTCTAATCAAAATCGTGACCACTCGACTATATGTGTTGTTGAAGACCCAAGGAGTGTCTTTATGTTTGAGAAAACTGGAAATTACAAAGGAGTTTATCACGTATTAGGTGGTTTAATTTCTCCAGTAGACGATGTTAACCCAGACGATATTAACTTATATACATTAGTAAACAATAGAATAACAGAAGATGTTAAGGAAGTTATTTTAGCACTTAACCCATCAGTTGAGGGGGAAACTACATCACTCTATATTCAAAAATTACTTGAAAAACAAGATGTGAAGATATCTAGGTTATCTTATGGTATACCAGTTGGAGCAGATATAGAATATTTAGACCCTCTAACTATTATAAGAGCAATAGACGATAGAAAAATTTTATCATAAATACAAAAAGATATAATATAATTTAATAGGTGATAACAAGTGAAAAAAATAGTGTTTGTTATAAAAAGATTAGTTATATCTCTTTGTATGCTTTATGCTTTTGATGTTATAGTTAGCAGTGCAGGTGTTATGATACCAATTAACGCTATTACAGTTACTTCAGTTGCGTGTTTAGGTATGCCTGGAATTTTTGGTTTATTTATTTTACAGAATTTTATGTAGGAGGCAATATGAATACAATATTGAAAAGGCATTTTGAATTATTAAGTGAAAGCAATAGAATAGGTCATGCTTTTTTGATATGTAATACTTGTTATGAAAATTTGAAAGAAGATATTTTTGATATACTTTCAAATTATTTTTTTGATACAAAAATAAATATAGACGAGTGCAGTGATGTTTATATAATAAAACCTCAAAATGGTAAGATTTTAAAAGAGGATATATTATCTTTGCAAGAAGCATTTAAAACTTATTCTCAAATTAATAAAAATAGAGTTTATATAATAGATGGGGCAGAGTGTATGAATGATTACGCTTCTAATGCTTTACTTAAAACATTAGAGGAACCTGAAAATGGTATATTTGCATTTTTAATAAGTAGTAATATTAATAAAGTTTTACCGACAATTAAAAGTAGGTGTCAAATTTTATTAGTAGACGATTATTCCGGTTTTGATTTATCTAAATATGATAGTGACTTTGTTAAAAATGTAATTTCTTTTATAGAAAAATTAGAAAAAGAAAAAGTTAGAACTTTAGCATATATTTATGATTTCTTTAGTAAAAAAGAAGAAAAAGAAAATATGGAAAATGTAGTAAAAATAATGAAATATTTTTATAGAGATGTATTTCTTCATAAATTAGGTAAAAATTTAGAATATTTTAATGATTATTCGGAAATTATTTCTAAAATAGATAGTAAAAATACAGAAAAAAGCATAATTAATAAATTAACTATTTTAAATAGATATGAAAGTATGTTAGAATATAACTTGAATTTAGGTTTGTTTTTAGATAAATTAATTATGGAAATGGGAAGTGATAATTTGTGAAGAAAGTAGTAGGTGTTTCTTTTAAAGGAAATAGTAAAATATATTTTTTTGATAGTAATGATATAGTTATAAATGATAATGATATGGTAATAGTAGATACTGAAAGAGGTTTACAACTAGGCAATGTTATTGCTAATGATATTATGAATAGAGAAGTAACAGAAGATATGAAAAAAGTTGTAAGAATTGCTACTAAAAAAGATATAAAAGTGTTTCAAGATAATGATATAGATGCCCAAGGGGCACTTAAAGATGCTAAGAGAATAGCAAAGAAACTCGGGCTTAGTATGAATATATTAGATGCTCATTTTACTTTGGATAGAAATCAATTATTATTTTATTTTGTTTCAGATTCTCGAGTAGATTTTAGAGAAATGGCTAAAGAGTTAGCGTATATATATAAAACTCGTATTGAACTTAGACAAATTGGTATAAGAGATAAGGCTAAAGAAGTATCTGGTATTGGACAATGTGGTAGGGAATTATGTTGTGCTTCGTTTTTAAAAGATAATTTGGACTCTGTTACGATAACTATGGCTAAAAATCAAAATATAGCACTTAATCCTAGTAAAATAAATGGGCAATGTGGTAGATTACTTTGTTGTTTAAATTATGAAGACGAAGTATATACCGTAAATAGAGAAGGTATGCCTAATATAGGAGATGAAGTGCAAACTAGTGATGGTAAAGGTAGAGTAGTGTCTGTTGATATTTTGAAAAGAAGTTATGTAGTAAATGTTCCTGAAGTTGGAAAAGTAGAAATGAGATTATAAATTATGGAAAATGTGATTAATGATTTAGTAGGATATAATAATTTAAAAATTGTACAGAATAATAGTTACTTTAACTTTAGTTTGGAGTCTGTTATATTACCTAGGTTTTGTATTTTGAGAGATAATATGAAAATAATGGATTTGTGTACTGGAAATGCACCTATTCCTTTGATTTTATCTACACTTACAAATTCTAAAATAATTGGAGTTGAAGTACAAAAAGAAATTTATGACTTGGCTATTCAAAGTGTTAAATTAAATAATTTAGAAGATAGAATAAATATATTAAATATAGATGCTAATAAAGTATGTGATATGTTTCAAACTGATACTTTTGATTTAATAACGTGTAATCCGCCTTATTTTAAATATACTGAGAGTAGTAATTTAAATGATAATTTAGTTAAGTCAATAGCAAGACACGAAATACTTATTACTATAGAAGATATTATAAAAATTTCTAGGAAATTACTTAAAAATGGAGGGAGTTTTACTTTTGTACATCGTGCTTCTAGGTTATCTGAAATACTTATGATACTTAAAAATAATAATTTTGAAGTTAAAAGATTAAGAATTTTATATCCTAAGGTTGGAATGGATGCTAATTTGGTGCTAATTGACGCTAGGAAAAATGCTAAATCAGATATGAAAGTGTTATATCCTTTAATTTGTCACAATGAAGATGGAAGTTATACTGACGAAGTGTTAGAAATGTTTTGTAGGAGGAAAGATGGTACAGAAAAGTTATGAAAAAAATGGGGGTAATTTATATATAGTTCCTACTCCAATAGGAAATTTAGAAGATATTACCACTAGGGCTATTAATGTTTTAAGAGAAGTTCATTCTATATTTGCAGAAGACACTAGGGTTACATTACAGTTATTA
>CANRGI010000047.1 GCA_947630095.1 uncultured Bacilli bacterium | reverse complement strand
TAATAGAGATGAAAAATCATTTTCGCTTATTTGATTATACCATTGATATTATTGATGAACCTTTATCAAAAGAAATTTACGAAATATTAAGTGACTTTACAAATAAAACAACCGGAGTTAGAAAAACAAAAAATTTTGAATTTAATAAACGTATTAAAATAGGTAATATCTATGTAACCCCATATAAAACAGACCACTCTGCTTTTAACAGTGCTTCTCTTTTAATTGAAGGAGACTCTAAACGTATTTTTCATACAGGCGACTACCGCGCTAATGGAAGAAATAGTAAGTTATTTTATGATAATATTAAAACTATTGGTCACGTAGATGTATTAATAAGTGAAGGCACTAACTTTAAAGATATTGAAAAAGAAAACCTAACGGAAGAAGAAATAGAAAAAGAAGCAATAAAATATTTTAAAGAATATAAACAAGTATTTATTTTACAAGCATCAACTAATATTGATAGAATAGTAAGTTTTTATAATGCTTCTAAAGTAACAAATAAAAAATTCTTTTTAGACTGCGCCTCTGCAAATATAACAGAACACATTAAAAATGAAAATATCCCAAGTCCTAGTATTAATGAAGATGTTGCTGTTTGGATACCTAATGTATATTATCCTAGTGAGTATAGAAAAGGAAAAGAAGACTGGTTCTTAAAAAAATACATTTACCCTTTAGAAAAGTATAGGCGCTCTTTATGGACTCATAATGGCTATGTAATGCTTGTAAAATCTTCTATGTTTAGTGATATAAAAATTAATCTTGAAAAATATAGAGATAATGCCATATTAATTTATTCAATGTGGGAAGGCTATAGAAAAGAAGAAGGAACTACTAAAAAATTCATAGAAAATATAGAAAGTTTAGGAATTAAAGTTGTCCCACTTCATACAAGTGGACACGCTGATGCAAAAACAATGAAATATCTAAGTGACTCTTTAAAACCCTCTGCTACCATTGTAATCCATACTGCTAATAAAGAGGAAGCAAGTTCTGTCTTTGATACATTTGTAAATATAGAAGAAAATAGAGATTATAAAGTTTCTGAATTAATAAATATAAATTTACATAACGTATTTAAAGAAACTTATGGTTTCATAATGGAAAAAGGTAATAGTTACTTATATAAAGGAGTAAAAGTTATAAGTTATTCTTCTAATAAATTTAGTATAAACCCTTCTATTTTAACATTAAATGGTAAAAATTATTTTACTTATGATAAAAATACTATTAAAGATAAATTAATTTATAAAGATACTATGAAATTAATAGAATATGGTTTCAAATTTAATATTACTAAATTATATTATGAAATAAGTACAAATAAAGAAATAAGTGAATATTTTATTAAAAATCAAAGAAAAGACTATGAAACTAAATTAAAAAAATTAATATGTACTTGCTTTAATTTAAAAGAAGTAAAAGTAATAAGTAATTCTAAATCTACTGTATTTTTATTAGATAATATTTCTGATGTAGATTATTTAAAATTCTTAGAATTACAAAAAAGTAACTATGATATATTACCTAAAGTTAAATGTAGTGATGGCTCATTAAAAGCATCTATTACTAGACTTAAAACAAATTTAACTTTTACTTCTAAAAATATAACTAACTTTAATGATATAAGAGATATATTAATAAGGAGAACTAACCTATATAGTGGTATAGAAAATGAGTTAGATATAGGTGTTACTAGGGGAGAAGCAAATCAAGAAAAAGTATATGAGCAACTTTTAATGACTACAATTAATAATTATATAGATAGTATTGTAGAAAATTCTAATCATTTATTTTGTAGTTTAGATACACCAGTACAAATGGAATTTGAAATAAAATCTAGTGTAAACCCTAAAATAGTAGGAAGAATAGACGATACTTTAATAAGAGATAATACTTGTATATTTATAGAAGTAAAATATGGAACTACAGTTATAAAAGGGTCTAATGGAATACATAAACATTTACTAGATTTATATACAATTTTAACTGAACCAAATGGCCTAAGTAATATATTAAAAAATGTAGAGAGAACTTATAATGAAAATAATGAAGAAAAAATAGAAAGTGGTTATCTAAAAGACTTAAAATACTTTATAATACTTGGATATAATGAAGAAAGTGATAACCCTAAACTTACTTATGAAAGCGTTTGTGATGCAATAAATGATATTTATTATGAAAAAATAAGAAGTAAAAAATTATTTACAAATGGTAAAGAAGTAACTAATTCCTATAATGAATTTATAAAGTTATTAGATAATGAATATGATAAATCATATAATTATAATATACCTGAATTTATAGAAAAACTTAATGAATATATAGATGTAGAAATTTATTTAGCAAATGAAAATTATACTAAGTTTACAAACTATAATGATTTACTAGGTAAATGATCAAAATTTATTATTGCATTATTGTTGCATTATTGTTGCATTTCATAGTATAATTATATCAAATGGAGGTGTTAATTATGGTAAACATTAATATGGTTCGTCCACTCACTAATATAGTATCTCCAACTCAAGACTTAGCATTTAGTGAATTAAAAATTTATTATAATGAAAAAGGCTATACTATAAACGATAATTTTTTAAAAAATCTTGGTCTTATAATGGACGATGGTAGATACAATTATTTAGCATATTTACTATCAGACGTTAACAACATCTCAATTAAAGTGGCAACTTATAAAGGTAATGATGCTTATGATATTTTAGAGTGTGAAGAATATGGGTATTGTTGTTTAATTAAAGCAGCAAAAAATGTAATAAATAAATTTGAACAAATAAATAGAACTTACACTAGATTAACAACTATAGATAGAAAAGAAGTTAAAATGTTTGATAACACTGCAGTTAAAGAGGCTATACTTAATTCTTTTGTACATACTTTATGGGAAAGAGAATACCCTCCTAAATTTGAAATATTTAATGACCACATAGCAGTATCTTCAACAGGAGGACTACCAATTAATGTTACTAAAGAAGATTTTTTAAAAGGTTTTTCTGCACCAACTCACCCTGAATTAATGAGAATATTCAAAGATTTGGGGCTAGTCGAGCAATTAGGAACTGGAGTTATAAGAATACTAAAGTCATATAGTAAAGATGTTTATGAATTTAGTGATAACTTCATAAGGGTTAATTTTAAGTTTAAAGATAATTCATACTTACCTAAAACTCCTAAAGATATAGAAGACATTGAAAATACTAAAATATTTATAAGTAATACAGAAGAAAAAATACTAAAATTATTAAAGAAAAATAATAGATTAACTGAACAAGAACTAAGTAATAAATTAAAAGTAAATATTACAACAGTAGCAAGAAACATCTCTACATTAAAAGATAAAAAATTAATAAAAAGAATAGGCTCTAATAAAGCGGGAGAGTGGATAGTATTTTAACTTATAAAATAATTAGTAATTATAACTATAACTTAATCATATAATATTTTGAAATGAAAAAGATAATATTAATAGTAATCACAATTTTTATAAGTAGTAGTTTTATAAATAACATAAGTGCTTTAAGTAGTTATATAGTAATGGATAAACTAACAGGCCGTGTATTAGATGGAGAAAACATAAATGAACAAATGTTAATAGCAAGTACCACTAAAATCATGACATCTCTTGTAGCATTAGAAAATGAAGACCCTACTAAAGTCATATGCGCTGGTGAAGAAATAAATAAGACCTATGGTTCTATGATATATGTTGATATAGGCGAATGTATGACTTTATACGATTACTTAGTAGGCCTTTTACTAAGAAGTGGCAATGATGCTTCAATGGTAATAGCAGAAAATACTTTAGGTTATGATAAATTTATAGATAAAATGAACGAATTAGCAAGAAAAATAGGTATGAAAAACACAATATTTAAAAACCCCCACGGCCTAGACGAAGAAACCCAAAACTATAGCACCGCCTACGATATGGCCTTATTAATGAAATATGCTTCTAATAATAAAACTTTTATGGAAATAACATCTCTTAAAAAATATAGAGTAGAAACTAATGTTGAAACCCATTTATGGTATAATAAAAATAAACTTTTAACTAGTTATAAATACGCTACTGGAGGAAAAATAGGCTACACAACTAAAAGTGGCCACATCTTTGTAAGCAGTGCATCTCGTGGAAAAGAAAGTCTTATAGTTGTAACTATGAAAGACGATAACCAATTTAAAACTCACGAAAATTTATATGAAAAAGACTTTGATAAATATGATTTATACAAGGTAATAGATAAATATACTTTTGTAATAAAAGAAGACTATTATAAAAATTATCATTTATATGTTAAAGACGACGTATATATTCCTCTTAATAAAAATGAATTAGATAAAGTAGATATAAAAATAGAAATAATTAAAAAGAAAAAAATTAAAAATAATGATATTGTAGGTTCTGCTAAAATATATGTAGGTTCTGAATTTATTAAAAGCGAAAACATCTATGCCTTAGGTAAACAAGAAAAGATAAATAAGATAAAGAATTGGTTGTATTTCTGGAAATAGTACTATATAATATACATAGGTGATTGAGATGGAAAGATTACAAAAATATATAAGCGAGTGTGGTGTAACCAGTAGAAGAAAAGCGGAAGATTTAATTTTATCTGGTAAAGTAAAAGTAAATGGAGAAGTAGTTAAAATTCTAGGTACTAAAGTAAATAAAAGCGATATAGTAGAAGTAAATGGTAAAGTAATTGAAGGAGAAAAAAAAGAATATTATTTATTATATAAACCCAGAGAAGTTATAAGTGCGATTAGTGATAATCATAAAAGAAAAGTAGTAACTGATTTAATTGATACCAAAGCGAGAATTTACCCAATAGGTAGACTAGACTATGATACAACAGGTATTATCCTTTTAACTAATGATGGCACTTTATCTAATATTTTATCACACCCATCACACGATATTACTAAAGAATACATTGCTAAAGTAAAAGGTTTCTTTAAAAAAGAAGATGCTACTACCCTTAGTAATGGAATTATTTTAAATGGTATAAAAACTAAAAAAGCCAAATTCAAACTAGATAGATATGATAAAAAAACAGACTCAAGTTATATAAAGGTAATTATAACCGAAGGTAGAAACCATCAAGTAAAAGATATGCTATCTTCTCTTGGATATAAAGTTTTAAAATTAAAAAGAGAAAAATATGCTTTTCTTACTTTAGATAAATTAAAAAGTGGAGAATATAGACCACTTACTATTAAAGAAGTTAAAGCACTATATAGCCTTAAATAAAAAGGGGAGTTATTACTCCTCATTTGTTTTAATATCTTCAATTTTTAATGCTTCTCCAGGACAATTACCAACTGTATCTATAATTGCTTTTTTATCTTCAGGACTAACTTCTTTATCAATCGCATCTGCTTGACCATTATCATCAAAAACTAAATAATCAGGATGGTTCATAACACATAAACCACAACCAATACATCTACTTTTATCAACTACTATTTTATCCATAACTTTCCTCCTTTATATATTTAATTATATATTTATTAATATTTATAGTCAATTAAAAGTAATTTTTATATTAGTTTATGTATGATTAATATATGATAATGTCTTAAGTAATTTTTATATTAGTATATGAATATAATTTTTTAGGTGAAATTATGAATAACATAAGATTAGTAGATGGAATTATAAAAGGATATTTTAAAAACGATTTTACTTATTATCTAATAGAAACTAAAACCGAAATTCTAACTGATAATATAGAAGACTTTATACCAAGTGATAAATACTATACTATTATAAAATCATTTAAAGAAGATAACTTTGATAAACTTATAAAATATTCTTTTAATAATATTGATAATTCTATAAATAAATGTATTACTTTAATAACTGACGGAATATACATATACGCTTTAATTATTAATGGAGAAATGGTCATATTAAATAACTATGCTTTTAGTATAAATTTACCTAATAATGAAAGTATTATACTAGACGATTATACTTTATCTAAAGTACTTAAAAATGAATATGATTTAGATTATTATGATTTTATATATTTAATTAAAGAAAAAATAAACGACAAAAAACTACAAAAAACCACATATAATAGCATTTATTAACATAAACACTTTAAAAATTCAAGAATTTGTGTTATTATAATAATGGTGAACGATATGAATTCGAGAATGGAAAGGTATAATTCTAATTATGATAGTGACGAAACTACCGTTTTGCCTAGCAGAGTATCAAAAAATAATAACCTTTATCAAGATATAAAAAATAGTGAATTATCTAGGGTAAGAAGTAATGATAATGTTAAGGTATTAGAAAGTAGTGGGAAAACTATTAATATTGATAAAATAAGAAGATATATTGAAGAAAATAGCGAAAAACCAAGGACTAGAAGACCAAATGTGACTATAAAAGAAGAACCTAAAGTAATAGAAGAAGAAAGTCCTTCTACACCCAAAGTTTATGATATAAATTCTGTATTAGAAAAAGCAAAACAGTCAAGAGAAATAGATTATGACAAAGAAAGATATAAAAAATTACACGACACCCAATATGATATTTTAAGCAAACTTGAGATGTATAATGAAAAAGAAGAACCAAAAGAAGAATTAACAAGAGAAGACTTTAATACTGAAGAAAAAACTCTTATAGATTTAATAAATACAGTTACAATACATAAAGGAGACTTAAATTTATTAGACGAATTAATGGGAGGAGAAGGAGAAGAAAAAACTCTTCCTATAGAAGAAGAAAAAGAAAAAACTGATATAAAAGAACAAATAGAAGAAATAAAAAAACAAGAAGATACTTCTAATGATTTATTAGATAGAAGTGGCACTTTAACTTCACCAATTAATTTAGAAGAAATAGAAAAGACTAGAGAATTAGTTAATCTTAAAAATAAGAAAATTGAAGCAGATAATTCATTTTATACTAATTCTATGACATTTAGTAAAGAAGATTTTGAAGGCTTTGAAGAACTAGAAAAAAGTGTGAAAAAAAATAGTACATTTACTATTATATTGATAATCGCTTTTATCATACTTGTAGTCGCGTCTTTAGTAGTAATTGCAAATTATGTATTTAAGTTAGGACTATTTTAGTTCTTTTCTTTTTATATAAAAATATAATTAAATATGAAAAAACGTATGAAAATGAAAAGTCAAAGATATTACTTATTAAATGAAAAAAATATATTAGTTATATCTTTAATACTTATTAGTTTTTGTACTATTATTTTATTCTTTTTATTAGATAAAAGCATATCTCCCATACTTCTAAATTATGCCGAAGTAGAAACTACAAGACTTAGTACTTTAATTATTAATAAAGCAGTAGAAAATGAAATAGAAACACTAGAAAATACTTCAGATTTTATTAAAACAGTCACAAATAAAGATGGAGAAATAATAAGTATAGATTTTAATACTAAATTAGTTAACTCTTCTTTAGTTACAATAAATAATGTTATAAGTTCTAATTTAAAAAATTTAGAAGCAGGTAAATTATTCTTAGTAGATATGGTAGATGTAAATTATGACTATGACGAAGTAAGTGGAAATATAATATATAAAATACCAATGGGAGTTATAACAGATATACCACTTCTTGCTGATTTGGGTCCTAAAATACCTGTAAAAACAAATATGATAGGTAGTGTAATTAGCAATGTTAGAACTGATTTAACCTCCTATGGTATCAATAATGCTTTAGTTAGTATCTATATTGAAGTAAGTGTAACTGAACAAGTCATAATGCCTTTTATATCAAAAAGCATAACTACATCTTTAGAAATACCTATATTAGTTAAGTTAATACAAGGTAGTATTCCAGAAGTATATGGTGGCAATTATTCAGTAAGTAGTCCTTTAGTTAGTAGTTAACCTATTATTGAATTTTTAATAATGTATTCGTGTGCTAGTTTTTCATATTTAAGATAAACCATTTTAGTATCATTATTTTCTTAAATTCTTTTACATACTTAATTTGATTTTTTAAAATATATTTTATATAATAATGTTGGTGATTAAAAATGAAGTTATTTGGTTATGAATATAAACTAATAGAAAATTATAAAGATGCCTTTAATGAAGAAGAATTTTTAAATAAATGTACTGAATATTTTAAAGATTTTGATTATATAGTAGGCGATATTGCATATGCTAAATTAAGACTTAAAGGTTTTAAAAAAAGTACAAATAAAGATGTAAAAAAATTTAATAATTATACTAATATTGATAAGTATATAAAGGAAAATTGTGCTTATGGTTGTAAATATTTCATTTTAGAAAGAATTAATATTGATTAAAAAACAATTTTGTGGTATCCTATTTATATAGTAGGAGAGTGAGTTATGAAAAAAATTACTATACAAAATATGGATGGAACAATGGAACAAGTAGACTTAGTTAATCTTTTTAATGTAAAAGACATTAATAAAAATTTTGTTATACTCTCAAAAGGGGAAGACTTAAATGCAGATATGGCC
>CANRGI010000046.1 GCA_947630095.1 uncultured Bacilli bacterium | reverse complement strand
TGAAATTCCTCCAAAGTGTAAACCAAAAAAAAGAGACTAATTCAAAAATTAATCACTTAATTATTGAACAGCCCCTTTTTATATTTTTATCGGTTAAAATTATCGTTAAATTTATTTTAGTAGTATTTGTCGGTAAGTTTCGCTACCTCATTTTTTACTTTATTAGATAAGTATCCATATTTATTAATTGGTTTTTTTGTTTATCAGTGTATTGTTGACTATTTATAAAGCAAGTTTTTATTTTTTTCTTAGTATTTAAACTCTGAACTCTATTTTATTACCACAGAGTAAAGTGTTTTTATTTGTTAAAAATTATATTTATGTTAAGTTGTTATACTTTTTAATTCTCAAAGTAAATACAACTGGTATAATAAAAATTGCATTTACTTTGAGAATTAAGACTAAAACTACAAAAAGTATTTTGAAGTTTTAATATATTCAGATTTATGCTATAATATTTACGAATTTAGTTATAAATATATCATAAGAAAGGGAGTAAAATAATGGATAAAGTTTTAGTATTATATTCTGGAGGTAAAGATTCACTCCTAAGTGCAATTTTATTAATTGAAAAAGGCTATGAAGTTTATCTAGTACATTATGATAATTCCCTAGAAATAGGCCAAAATAATGTAAAAAATGGCTTTAAAAGATTAGAAAAGAAATATGGCTCTAACAAAGTAAAATTCGTTGGAATTAAAAAAACAGATGCAATATTTAGAGAATTAATTAAAGAGTTTTATAATACTAAATTTAAAAATATTTATGACAAATTCGGAAACATATCAGTTTCTGAGTTTAATTGTCTTGCTTGTAGACTTTCTATGTATATTGAGTCCATAATTTTATGCAAAAAGTTAAATATTCATTTTGTAGCAGACGGTGCTAGAACTAGTCAAAAATTCGCTATCGAGCAACCCCAAATGCTTGACTTATTTACATCTTTATTTAAAAAATATAATATAGATATAATCTATCCAGTAAAAGATTTAACTGATGATTTTCAAGAAAAAAATGATTTGTTAATAAGAGGAATTATCCCAAAAGTATCTGAGTCCCAATGCTTATTAGGTATGCCTTTATTAGATAATTCTTTAGATAATGAAGTTTTGTTAGCAGTTATAAAAGTATATAAAGATTTACTTTTTTCAAAAATAGATACGCTAATTGAAAGATATAGAAATGTAGATATAGGAGAAAAATATATATGATAGATAATAGAAGTAAATATTTTGTTTTTGTACCATTTTGCCTTTTAGCGCAAGCATACCAAGCCGAAGGTTTAGTTAAATATGAATGGGTTAGTTCAATAAAACCCTTTGTGAAATTACTAATTGATAATGATATAAACATAATACAAATGCCATGCACTGAAAGCACTTATAATAATAGTTTAATTAGAAAACCTATGGGTTTAAAAAAGTATGACACTTTAAAATTCAATACACACTGTGAAAACATTGCTAATTTAGTAGCCGAAGAAATAAAAGAAATTATTAATTCAAATTATAAAGTAATAGCCATACTTGGAATTGAAAACTCCCCATCTTGCTGTGTTAATTATATTTATACAAATCACGGTAATGAAAAAAGAAAAGGCCTATTCATACAAAAATTATATGACAAAATAAATTGTTATAATATCCCTTTTATAGGAATTAATAGAAAACACATTAATAAATCTTTAAAAGAATTAGAAGAGTTAATAGAGGCCATAAAAACTAAGGAGTAGGTATACAAATCAAAGTTATTTCAGTAGGAAAAAGTCCTTTACCATTATATCTTAAATAAAATTCATAATTATTATTCATTTCCATAATCATACGAGGTATCTTATATAAATCTTCAAAATTATGATAAACTGATATTAAAAGGGTAGGTTTATCTTTTTTTATATGTTCACGTGCTCCCATTAAAGCCCTTTGCTCAGCACCTTCTATATCCATTTTAATCATAGTAATTTTTTCTTTAATATCAGTATCAATTGTAATAGCCTCCACACTAAATTCCCCATCACTAGTTATCCTATTAGCAGAGTCCGAATTAATATTATTTTGAAAATGTAAAGTTTCTTCTTTATCACTAACTGCATTTAATTTACATACCACTTTAGGATACTTCTCTGTATTTTCTTTTAACTTTTCATATACACTAGGAGTAATTTCATAAGCATAAATTTTATCATAACTATCTATTCCAAAAGAATTAATATAAGAAATAATCGTATCTCCAGTATAAGCACCAGCATCTACTATAACTTGTTTTTTATCTAACTTAATTAAATCAAAGTCAAAGTAATCAGGATATATAGTTTCACTAGCATTAGTTAAAGAAATAAAGTCAAACTGATAATAATTATTTAAAACCGCTAGCAAGACATATTTACTTCTATAATCTTTTAACCCCTCATAAAGCCATACATAATCTTCTATATGTTCCCTTAAAGCACTTGCGCGTTTATGTATATGTTCATAATTAGCATTATCGATTTTTCCCCAATAAGGATATTTTTTTAAGTAATTTATAAGTGCTTCTTGATTTTTAATATTTAATTTTAAAAATTTATCTTTAATAAAATCATAAAGAGAATTAACATCATAATTTTTAATAATACTCACAAATTCATAAAACTTTCTATCTATAAAATTCATAAAACCCCCTAGTTAATTATATTAAAGTTATCATTTTTTAATCAAAAATTATTTTATAAGTATAACTACTAACACATAAAATTAAATATGAGTAGCAGAATATTAGAAAAACTAAAAGGTTTAAAAATAAGTGATATAATATTTATCATTTTTATAATTATATCCATTAGTGGAATATATGCTAATCATTTAGAAAGAAAAGAATTAAAAGGCATAGATAGTAAAGGTAAAGAAAAAGCAAAAAGTATAAGGATAGTATTACTTATAGTAGGTTTACTTATTTATATTTATTTCCTGCAAGATAAAATAAGAAATAAAGACGACGAAGTTAGTGAATTTATAAATAATTTAGATATTTTAGCATCTATTTTATTTGTTTTAGGAGGTATACTTTTCATATATGTTGAATATAAAGGAGAAGATGATGCGATTATTCTTGAATAAAACCCTAACTTTTTATATAATATAGAAAGAAAAGAGGAGAAGTTTATGACAAAAAAAGAATATGCTGATTTTTTATTACCAAATGTTACTCATACTAAAGAAGAATATGAGCAAATGTATCAAAAAAGAAACCTAGATAAATCTGCTATTGTAACTCGTTTTGCCCCAAGTCCAACTGGCTTTGTACATTTAGGAAGTTTATTTACAAGTTTCGTTTCAAGACGTTTTGCAACTCAAACAAATGGAGTATGTCTTCTTAGAATAGAAGACACTGATACTAAAAGAACAGTAGAAAATGGTATAGAAGAAATTATAGAAAGTTTAAAAAATTATGGAATAGTTTTTGACGAAGGTGCCATAAGTGAAACAGAAGAAGTAGGTGCCTATGGCCCTTATATTCAAAGTAAAAGAAAAGATATCTATTCTGCATTTGCTAAGTATTTAATAGAAAATGACCTAGCATACCCTTGTTTTATGACAGAAAGTGAATTAGAAGAAATAAGAAAAAAGCAAGAAGATATAAAGGCTAGAATTGGAATTTATGGAGTGTATGCTAAATTTAGAAATATCTCCATAGAAGAAGCAAAAGAGAGAATTGATAAAGGAGAAAAGTACATAATTAGATTTAAGTCTCCAGGAAATTTTGAAAATAAAGTTACAGTAAATGACGCTATCAGGGGAAGTTTAGAATTTCCAGAGAACGATTTAGATATAGTAATAATTAAAAGTGATGGACTTCCTACATACCATTTTGCCCATTTAGTAGACGACCATCTAATGGGTGTTACTCACGTTATAAGGGCAGACGAGTGGTTAAGTTCCCTACCTATACATATACAATTATTTGACACTTTTGGCTATGATAGACCTATATACGCTCACTTGTCACCACTAACTAAAAAGGAAGGAAATACCATAAGAAAGTTAAGTAAAAGAAAAGACCCAGAACTAGCAGTAAGTTATTATCACGAAGAAGGTATACCTAATGAAGCAGTAAAGATTTACATTATGACTATAGCAAATTCGAATTTTGAAGAATGGCAAATAGCAAAACCAAATAAAGATTATAATGATTTTGTATTATCATTTGATAAAGTAAGTACATCAGGTTCTTTATTTGATTTAGAGAAGTTAACTAGCATATCAAAAGAATATTTATCTAAAATAAGCGCAGAAGCACTTTACAATGATACTTTAAAGTACACTGAAGAATTTGACAGGGATTTTTACGATTTATTGACAAAGTACAAAGACTATACAATTAAAGTATTAAATATAGAAAGAGAAATCGAGCGCCCTAGAAAAGACATTGAAAGTTATAAAGCAGTAAAAAGAGAAATATCATATATGTATGACGAATTATTTGATAAAGATACTACTACTTATGAACATAAAGATTTTTATTCAAAAGAATTATTAAATTATTACATTGATAATGTATATGACGAAAACGACGATAAACAAACTTGGTTTAGCAAAATAAAAGAAATGTGCTCTAAGTTTGGATTTACAGAAGATACTAAAGAATACAAGAAAAACCCTGAAAATTATAAAGGCAGTGTCGCTCACGTATGTGAAATAATAAGAGTTTGTGTAACCCACAGGGTAATGACTCCTGATTTATATGAAATTCTAAAATTACTTGGTAAAGATAGAATTAAAGAAAGAATTGAAAAATTTGATATATAACTTAAATGAGAGTAACTAAATTGCTCTCATTTTTAAAATCTTTTATCTAAATATCTTTATTTTTATATAATTTTTAAGTATAATTAAATTAAGGAATAAAGAGGTGTATTTGTATGTTTTATAATAAGAGCATAGAAGACGTAAGTGAAGAATTAAATACAAGCCCCGATGGTTTAACAACTGAAGAAGTTTTAGATAGACAAAATAAATATGGAAAAAATATTTTACCTAAAAAGAAAAAAGATACTATTTTTAAAATTTTTTTAAGTGAATTTAAAAGTCCAATAGAAATACTTTTACTAGTAACTATAGTAATATCATTTTTTATAGGCGAAAAAGTAGATGCTTTTGCTATTCTTTTTATTGTCTTAGTTGATGTAATATTAGGTACATTTGAAGAATATAAAGCAAACAACACAGCAGAGTCATTATCTAAATTAGTTACAAGTGTATCTAAAGTAATTAGAAATGGAAAAATAACAAGCGTAGAAGCAAGTGAAATTACAAAAGGCGATATTGTATATTTAGAGTCTGGTGATAAAATACCTGCAGATATAAGAATAGTAGAATCTCATAATTTAATGGTAGACGAGTCTATTCTTACAGGAGAATCTGCTAATGTAAATAAAAATTCAGAACTAATTACTAAATCAAATTTACCTCTAGGAGATATAACTAATATGGTTTTTGCAGGTACAACAGTAACTAAAGGCAGGGCACAAGGTATAGTAGTAGAAATAGGTTTAAAAACTGAAATAGGTAAAATTGCTGAATCTTTAAATGAAACAGAAGAAGAAAAATCTCCACTTACAATACGTATTGATAAATTATCTAAACAAATATGTTTTCTAATTTTAGTGATAGCAATTATTATAACAGTTCTTTTAATTACAAAGAAAGTTCCTTATAATGAAATATTTTTATCAGTAATCGCTCTTGCAGTATCAGCAATGCCAGAAGGTCTTCCTTTATCCCTAACTATGGCACTTACCATCGCTTCTAACAAAATGGCAACTAAAAATGTAGTAGTAAGAAAACTAAATTCAGTGGAGTCTCTAGGCTCTTGTACAGTAATCGCATCAGATAAAACAGGGACTCTTACGGTTAATGAACAAACAGCAAAAAAGATACTTTTACCAAATGGCAATGAATATTTAATAGGCGGTACTGGGTACAATACCGATGGTTTAATACAAGGAGATAACATAAAACTAGCAGAAGACTTAGCGCTTTTAGGAGTAATTAATAATGAAGCGACATTTACTAAAGATAAACAAGTAGGAGACTCTATCGACATAGCGTTTTTAGTATTAGGTGCAAAATTAAAAGTTGATAAAAGTAAAATAAAAATATTAGAAAGAATACCTTATGAAAGTGAAAATAAATATTCTGGAGTATTTTATGAATACAACGGCAGTGTATATTGTACAGTAAAAGGCTCTCTTGAAAAAATAAGTGAATTTTGTACAAAAGTAGATTTAACAAAAGAAAAAATAGAAAATTCTAACCTAGAAAAACAAAATGAAACCTTAGCAAAAGAAGGTTACCGTGTAATCGCTCTTGCAAATGGAAAAATTAGACCTTCAAAGTCTTATAGTGAAAAAAACATAAAAAATTTAACATTTAAAGGTATGGTAGGCTTTATAGACCCTATTAGAGAAGAAGTAACTGCTTCCATAAAAGAATGTAAAGAAGCAGGAATTAAAGTATTAATGATAACAGGAGACCATCCATTAACAGCATATCAAATAGCAAAAGAACTTTCTTTAACAAGTAATTATAATGAAGTTGCAACAACTAAAGAAGTAGATAAATATCTAAAAAAATCCCATCGTGAATTTGATAAATTTGTAAGTTCAAAAAAAGTATTCGCACGAGTAACACCTATACAAAAATTTGAAATAGTAGAATCTCTTAAAAGACAAGGTGAGTTTGTAGCAGTAACAGGAGATGGAGTAAATGATGCACCAGCACTAAAAACAGCAAATATAGGTGTATCAATGGGTAGTGGAACTGACATAGCAAGAGAAACTTCAAATATGATTATTATAGACGATAACTTTAAATCAATAGTAAGTGGTATAGAAGAAGGTAGAGTTGCCTATGCAAATATAAGAAAGATTATATACTTTTTAATCTCTTGTGGCATGGCAGAAGTATTATTTTTCTGTTTATCAATTCTATTTAATTTACCAATGCCCCTAGTGGCAATACAATTACTTTGGTTAAATGTAGTAACAGATGGTATTCAAGACTTAGCCTTATCTTTTGAAAAAGCAGAACCTAATATAATGAAAGAAAAACCTAGAAGTACAAAAGAAAGTATCTTTGATAAAAACTTAATAATTGAAATATGTATATCTTCCCTAGTAATAGGTTTATTAGTTTTTGGAGTTTGGTATTATTTATTAAAAGTAGGTATGAGTGTAACAGTAGCAAGAGGATATATAATGGCCTTAATGGTATTTATACAAAATATTCATGTATTTAATTGTAGAAGTGAATCTTCTTCAGCATTTAGTATCAAATTTAAAAGTAATTGGTTTATCCCTGTAGGTGTAATTATAACTATTTTAATACAAATGTTAGTTATGGAATTAGATGTTATGACAAAAATATTAGAAACAAGTAGTATTCCTATATTCCATTTATTATTGTTATTCGGTTTATCTTTTATAATATTATTTGTAATGGAATTATATAAACTCATAAAACATATAAAAAACAAAGCATAATTTAATAGGTGGTAGTAGTGATAAATGAATTTTATAATAAATTAAATAATAACCTATATATTTCAAATTATTTATATACAAAACTAAAAGAACAATCTCCAAATAGTATACCCAAAAATTTTGATATAGAAAAATATAATAATGAAATATTAGAAAGAGATTACATAAAGTATTGTGATTATTTTCAAAATATGTATAAAGGTATAGACGATACTGTTATTTTAGACAAAGACCAAATAAAATCTATTTTAGCAGACGAAGATTATTCATTGATAATCGCAGGAGCAGGCACAGGAAAAACCACCACAATCGCGGCAAAAGTAAAGTATTTAACTGAAATAAAGAAAGTAGCTCCTGAAAAAATAGTAGTAATTAGTTATACAAAAAAAGCAACTTTAGAGTTATATAATCGCATAGTAGTAGATTTTGGTATACCCGCGAATGTGACAACTTTTCACTCTTTAGGTTTAAAATACATAAGATATATTTTTAACAATAGAAAATGTTACGTAGTAGACGACTATGAAAAAAATAAAATATTTATATCATTTTTTAAAGAAATACTTTTTAAAGATAAAAAGAAAATGAAAGAAATAATAGAGTTATTTCCTAGTGTTAAAATAAATAAATTCTTTGCTTTTAGTAAGTATTTTAAAGATAATTTTGAAAAATATAATACATTTGAAGAATTTTTTGAAAATTATAAAAAAGATAGAATAAGTAACACTCCTGATTTAAAAGAAAAAATTAATGGTATAATTTATAGAAAATTAAATTCTGAAAACATAACCACTTTGAACCAAGAACTAGTAAAATCAAAAGGCGAAGCAGTAATAGCAAATTTCTTATATTGTAATGGAATAGAATACGAATATGAAAGGGTATATTCAGAATTATTAGAAGAAAATAAAACTTATAAACCTGATTTCACTCTTGATTTAAATGGAGAAAAAGTTTACATCGAATATTTTGGCTTATCTAATTATGACGATATACCATACTCAAGATATGATAAAATAAAACAAAAAAAATTAGA
>CANRGI010000045.1 GCA_947630095.1 uncultured Bacilli bacterium | reverse complement strand
AAATTAAATTTTGTAACTTGAAAAAAAGTTTTAAAAAGTATTTTATTTTAGTACAAATAATAAGTGCTATGGAGAATAATATTATTTAGTGATTTCTTTTTTAAATTGATATTAAGTATTTTTTGTTGTATACTTGTTATAGGTGTTAATAATGAAGAATAAAAAAGGTTTTACATTGATAGAATTACTTATTGTTATAGTTTTATTAGTTAGTATAGTAGGTACTTCTATTTTAGGTATAGACGAAATATCTAAAAAGGGTAGAGAAAAACAATTAAGTGAAATTATAAAACAAATAGAAATGGCAACTGATGTGTATTATGAAAATAATGAAGTATATAAATTAATGTTATTAAATGGAGAAATAGAGAGTAGATGTACTAGAATATATGTATTAGAAAATGAAGGGTTATTAGATACTAACTTAATTAATCCAGTTACTAATGCTAGAATACCTGGGAATTTATGCGTTAATTCTTCTTTGGACGAGAACGGAGAAATAGTGCATAACTTTGAATTATAGAATATTACAAAAAGTCATTGATTTGAATACTAATATATGGTAGAATTTATATCGAGCGGTACCTAGGAAACTTTAGAAGCCTTAGGTCATTTTTATTTATTAAAATTGTAAAAAGTCATATTTATTTATTAAAATTGCAAAAAGTCATTGACCTGATTACTAATATATGATAGAATTTATATTACCGGTACTTAGGAGACTTCGAAGGCCTAAGTTATTAAATATGACGGGAGATGGTAGCCCCAGCCTAGCGTCGGCGGCCTAGTAATAGGTTAAACACAAAGTAGAAGCCCGCTTGCCCGAATACAGAACGGGCGCTACTAAGATTTATCTTTATGATAAGTCTTTTTTTTGTAAAAAACTATTGACACCCATACGTCTGTTTGATATTATATGTATGGTGCTTTTGAATAAAAGTAAAAATTAGAGTAAATATTATATTTAGGAAGTGTTTGAAATGGATAAAATTATAATTAAAGGAGCAAGAGAGAATAATTTAAAAAATATAGATATAGAAATACCTAAAAATAAATTAGTAGTTATGACTGGAGTAAGTGGAAGTGGTAAAAGTAGTTTAGCATTTGATACTATATATGCTGAAGGGCAAAGGAGATATGTTGAGTCACTTAGTGCTTATGCTCGTCAATTTTTAGGAAATATGGAAAAGCCTCAAGTGGACTCTATTGAGGGGTTAAGTCCTAGTATTAGTATTGACCAAAAGACAACTAATAAAAATCCTCGTAGTACTGTTGGTACTGTAACTGAAATATATGATTATTTAAGATTATTATTTTCTCGTATAGGTGTTCCTTATTGTCCAAAACATAAAATACCTATTAAAAGTCAGTCAATAGAAGAAATGGTAAATAAAGTATTAGAGTATCCTAGTGGAACTAAGTTAGAAGTGTTAAGTCCTATTGTAAGAGGAGAGAAAGGTACTCATAAAGATTTACTTGACGATTTAAGGAAAGATGGTTTTTCAAGAGTTAGAGTAAATGGGGAAGTAAAAGATTTAAGTGAAGAGATAACTTTAGAAAAAAATATAAAAGATACAATAGAAGTAATTATAGATAGAATAGTAGTTAAAGATAATAGTAGAAGTAGATTATTTGAAGCAATAGAACTTGCTACTAAAATGGCAAATGGTAAAGTTATAATAAATATAATTGGAGATAAAGAAATATTAATGAGTGAAAACTATGCTTGTCCTTTATGTGATTATAGCCTAGAGGAATTAGAACCTAGATTATTTTCATTTAATAGTCCTTATGGCGCGTGTCCTAGTTGTAAAGGTTTAGGAGTTAAAATGAGTATAGACGAAGATATATTAATTCCTAATAAAAATTTAAGTATAATGGACGGGGCAGTTTCTTCTTTTCAAAGTGGAGAAACTTTAAATATATATTTTAAAAAATTAAGAGGGGTAGCAGAATACTACAATATAGATTTAGATAAACCTGTTAAAGATTTAACTAAGTTTGAACACGATACAATATTTTATGGTTCTAAAGATAAAATAAGTTTGAAAGTAGAAACTAGAAGTGGTAGTGTACTTAAAAGTAATGATTATTTTGAAGGTATAATATCTAATTTAGAAAGAAGATATATGGAAACTAATAGTCCTAGTATTCGTGAGTGGATAGAAGGATATATGACAGAGTTACCGTGTGAAGTATGTGGTGGTAAAAGACTTAATGAAAAAGTTTTAAATGTATTAATAGCAAATAAAAATATAAATGATATTACAGAAATGAGTATAAGAGAGTTAGTAGATTTTTTTGATAATTTAAAATTAAATAAAACACAAGAAGAAATAGCGTTTTTAATATTAAAAGAAATTAAAGAAAGATTACATTTTTTAAAAAATGTTGGGTTAGATTATTTAACTCTTAGTAGAAGTGCAGGAACATTATCAGGTGGAGAGTCACAAAGAATTAGACTTGCTACTCAAATAGGAAGTAAATTAAGTGGAATATTATATGTTCTTGACGAACCTAGTATAGGTTTACATCAAAGAGATAATGATAAGTTAATCGCTTCTTTAAAAGAAATGAGAGATTTGGGAAATACTTTAATAGTAGTAGAACACGATACTGATACTATGTTAGCAAGTGATTACATTATAGATATAGGGCCAGTTGCGGGAGAAAAAGGGGGTTATGTTGTCGCTAAAGGTACTCCTAAAGAAATAATGGAAAATGAAAACTCTATTACAGGTAAATATTTAAGTGGAAAATTAAAGATAGAAGTACCTAAAAAGAGAAGAAAAGGTAATGGAGAATATATAGAGATTAAAGGGGCTAAAGAGAATAATTTAAAAAATATTAATGTTAAATTTCCTAAGGGTACTTTAATTTGTGTTACTGGAGTAAGTGGAAGTGGTAAAAGTAGTTTAGTAAATGAAATACTATATAAGAAATTAGCAAGTAGTATATATCGTTCTAAAGATAAACCTGGTAAGTTTAAGACAATTAAAGGAATAGAAGATGTTGATAAAGTAGTTTATATTAGTCAAGATCCAATAGGAAGAACACCTAGAAGTAATCCTGCTACTTATGTAGGAGTGTTTGATGCAATTAGAGATGTATTTACTGAAACTAAAGAAGCAAAGATAAGAGGGTATGATAAGAGTAGATTTTCATTTAATGTAAAAGGTGGAAGATGTGAAGCGTGTATGGGTGATGGTGTTAAAAAAATAGAGATGCACTTTTTACCAGATGTATATGTTCCTTGTGATGTTTGTCACGGTAAAAGATATAATAATGAAACACTTAATATTAAATTTAAAGGACTTAATATAGCAGAGGTATTAGATTTAAGAGTAGACGAAGCATTAAATGTGTTTGAAAATGTACCTAAAGTACAAAGGATATTACAAACTATGCACGATGTTGGACTAGGGTATGTTAAACTAGGGCAAAATGCTGTTACATTATCAGGAGGAGAAGCAGGAAGAGTTAAACTTGCTAAAGAATTACAAAAAAGACCTACAGGTAGAAGTGTATATATATTAGACGAACCTACTACTGGGTTACATACTGACGATATAAAGAAATTAATAGAAATATTAAATAGAATAGTAGATAATGGAGATACTGTTATAGTTATTGAACATAATTTAGATGTTATAAAAGTTGCTGATTATATTATAGATTTAGGACCTGAGGGTGGTGATTTAGGTGGAGAAGTAGTTACTACTGGTACACCTGAACAAGTTAGTAAGTGTAGTGCTTCTTATACAGGTAAGTATTTAAAAAATGTTTTAAAATAATTTACTAGGAAAATTACTAGGAAAAATTTATAAATAAAAATAAAGACATATACTCTCTAAATGCCCATAAATACTGAGAATTTTCAGAAATTTACTAGGAAAATTTACACGGAAATTTACTAGGAAATTTACCCGGAAAATTACTAGGAAAAAATACTAGAAAAATAGTAAAATTTTATTAGGAAATTTATTAGGAAAATCAATAAGCGAAAAATTAGAAAAAATATCATTTAAATGCCGATAAATACTAGGAAATATTAAAAAATTTATTAGGAAATTTATTAGGAAAATTAATAGGAAAAAATAAGCAAAAGGAAGAACGTTAATTCTTCCTTTTGAAAACCATACCAAGTGTATGTAAATACACTTGCAATAATCTAAAGTATTTTAATTATACAATATTTTTTATAGTTAAGACAATACTTTTTATGATTTTAAAAAATTATTTTAATAAATCTTCAAAGAGTTCGTCTACGTTGGTGTAACCTTTGTATTTTTCTGGGTGTTTTTTCATTTTTTCAACTTCTTTTAATGCTTTTAAAAGTTTTTTATTAGGTCTATCTTCGCAAATTTCAAATGGTATTGCTTGTTCTTTTACACTTTGAGTTAGAAAAACATTTATGGCACTGCTCATATTAAGACCTAATCTTTTGAATAAATCTTCTGCATCTTTTTTTAATTTAGTATCAACTCTAATATTTATGTTAGTAGTTTCCATAATACATCACTTCCATAATAAATCATAACAAGTATAGTTTTTTATGTCAATACATTTTAATTACATTGTCATTATTAATCAAAATAAAAAAAGTAGGTTACTACTTTTTTTACTTAGTCTTCGCTTAGTACAAACTTATAGAATAAACCAGCAAGTGTAGCGCCTACTAAAGGGCCTACTATGAATACCCAAACTTGACTTAATGCAGTGCCACCTGCTAATATAGCAGGGCCTAAACTTCTTGCAGGGTTTACAGATGTTCCTGTGAAATTTATTCCTATTAAATGTACTAAAGTTAATGTTAAACCTATAACTAAGCCTGAAACATTTTGATATTCTTTTTTAGAAGTTACTCCTAGAATAACTGTTACAAATATAAAAGTTAAAATTGTTTCAACAAGTAATGCTATCCACATAGTATCTGCAAGTTGTCCAGCACCGCCATATCCATTAGTGCCTAATACTTTGAAACTTCCTAGAAGTACACCTAAAACACAAGCACCTGCTAATGCACCTAATACTTGAGAAATTACATATCCTATAAAGTCTTTTAATTCAAGTTTTTTATTTAAGAACATAGCAAGTGAAACTGCTGGATTAATATGGCATCCTGAAATATTACCAATACTATAAGCACAGGCAACTATAGTTAAACCAAATGCAAGAGATGTTGGTACTAATTCTCCACTAATAACTGCTACACCACAAGAAACTAATACTAAAATAAAAGTACCAACAAATTCACATATATATTTTTTCATAGACTTGTCTCCTTTCTAATTTAATTATATCATTAAATTTATAATTATTACTATTAAAATTAGTACATTAATAGACTTTTTATTAGAAAATTGTTAAAATAATTGTGAGGTTTAAGTTATGGAAGTAATATTAGTTAAAAATGAAAGTATAAAGTTAGATATAATTAAAAATAAAAAAGAATTAGATAATATTAAAATATTTACTTTAGAAGAATTTAAAAAGAATATTTTTTTTGATTATAATGAAGAAACAATATATTTTGTAAGTAAAAATTATAATGTAATACCTAGTATAGCAAAAATATATTTAGATAATTTATATTATATATTAGATAGTAATTCTAATAATAATAAAATTATGTTTTTAAAAGAAATAAAGGATAATTTAGATAAGAATAAATTACTTATATATAATCCTTTATTTAAAGATTTTTTAAATAATAAAGATATTAAAGTATATACATATAGAAATAAATTTACAGAATATATGTTAAGTTTAGTTAATAGTAATATAATATATTTAAATAAAGATAGTAAAGATTATAAACATATTATATATGAATTAGATAATACAGTAGAAGAAATAGAATATGTATTAGTTAGAATAAGTGAACTTATTAAAAAAGGGGTTAAATTAGATAATATATTTATAACTAATATAGGAGAAGAATATAAAAGTAGTTTAAAAAGATTAGCAGAGTTATTTAATATACCAATAGAACTTAAAAATAATGATAGTATATATAGTACTAAGTTAGTACATATATTTATGGATAATTTAGATAATGGGGTAGAATACGCTATTGATATAATAAAAAAATTAATTAATAATGATAGAGATGCTATGGTAGTTAAAGAGATAATAGAAGAAGTAAATAAGTATATATTTATTAGTGATATAAATGATTTAAAGAATATATTAAATAGTGAATTAAAGAAAGTTAAGATAAAGAGTGATAAATATAGTAATGTTATTAGAGAAGTAGAATTAGATAGGGTATTTAGTGATAGTGATTATGTTTTTTTAATGAATTTTAATCAAAATAAGATACCTAGTATAGTTAAAGACGAAGATTATTTGAGTGATTTAATTAAAGAAGAATTAGGGTTTGATAAGAGTAGTGATATAAATATAGAGATAAAAGAAGAAACTATGAAAAAAATAAAATCTATTAAGAATTTAGTTATAACTTATAAAATACATTCTTTAGAAGGGGAAGTATATCCTAGTTCATTAATAAAAGAATTAAATTATATAGTAGAAAAGCCAGAATATAGTAATATAATATATACTCATAAATATAATAAAATAAAATTAATTAGTTATTTAGAAGAATATCAAAGATATAATACTATTAATAAAGATTTAGGGATATTATTAAATAATTATGAAATAGATAGATATGATAATAGATTTAAAGGGTTAGATAAAGATAAATTAAATAATTATATAAAAGAATTAAATTTATCTTATACTAGTGTAAATAATTATTTTAAATGTTCTTTTAGATATTATATAAGTAATATATTAAATTTAGATATATATGAAGAGAGTTTTATGTTAAAAATAGGGAATATATTTCATAAAGTATTAGAAAGAGTATTTGAGAGTGATAAAAGTATAGAAGAAATATATAGAGATAGTATTAGGGAAGAAAGTGATAGTTATAGTAGTAAAGAAGAGTTTTTTTTAAGAAAGTTAGAAAGTGAGATTAAATTTATATATAATACTATTAGAAAACAAGAAGAATATTCTAATTTAAATAAAGCATATTATGAACAAAAGATAGTTACTAATATAGATAAAAATATTAAATTTAGTGGTAAAATAGATAAGATTAAATATGAAATAAAAGATAATAAAGCAATAGTTTCTATAATAGATTATAAGACTGGGAGTGTTAATATAGAACTAGATAATATTAAATATGGGTTAGATATGCAATTACCAATATATATATATTTACTTAAACATAGTGGGTTATTTAAAGAAGTAGAGATAGCAGGGTTTTATTTACAGAGAATAATAAATAATATAGTAAGTTATAATAATAAAAATAGTTATGAAGAATTAAGGGAAGAACAATTAAAGTTATTAGGGTACTCTAATAAAGACGAAGAAGTGATAAAAGAGTTTGATAAGAGTTATATGGATAGTAAAGTAATAAAGTCTCTTAAAATGTCTAAAAATGGGTTTTATCAATATAGTAAAGTATTAAGTAATATAGAGATAGATAATATAGAGAATATAGTAATAGAGAATATAAATAAATGTAGTAAAGATATAATAGATGGTAAATTTGATATTAATCCTAAAGAGATAAAAGGAGAGAATATAGGGTGTAAGTTTTGTAAATTTAATGATATATGTTATAAGACTAATAAAGATATAGTAGTGTTAGGGAGTGAAGAGTAATGGGTTTTACTAATGAACAAATTAAAGCAATAGAAGAAAGTGGGAAGAATATAATAGTTTCTGCTGGGGCTGGAAGTGGGAAGACTGCTGTTTTAACAGAGAGAGTATTAAATAAAATTAAAAATGGTATACATATAAATCAAATATTAGTATTAACTTTTACAAGAGCAGCGGCTAATGAAATGAAAGATAGAATAAGAGAGAAATTACTTTCTAATAAAGAATATAATAAAGAATTATCCTTAATCGATAGTGCGTATATAACTACTTTTGATTCTTTTTCTTTATCAATATTAAAGAAATATCATTATTATTTAAATTTACCTAAAGATATAAGTATAAGTGAAGAAGCAATAATAAATATAGAGAAAAATAAAATATTAGATAGTATATTTGATAAATATTATTTAATAAATGATAATAGATTTAATGATTTAATAAATAATTTTTGTGTTAAAGACGATAAAGATATAAAGAAATTAATATTAGAAATAGGTAATAAATTAGAACTTAAAATAAATATAAATAAGTATTTAGATAATATAATAAATAATTATAATAGTATATATATAGATAAAATATTAGAAGAATATAAAGAATTATTTAAAGAAAAGATATTAGATATAGAAGATATATTAAATGAAATAAGTTATGTAGTAGATAGTGAATATTATGATAAATTAATAAATAGCTTAAGTAATAATTTTTGGGAAGTAAATAATATATTAGTTAAATTACCTAATTTACCTAAGGGGAGTAGTGAAGAAGTAAAGAAGTTAAAAGAAGAATTAAAAAGAAAGATAGATAATATATATAAATATAATATATATGGTAATAGAGAAGAAATAATAAATAATATATATGAGAGTAAAAAGTATGTTAGTTTAATAATAGATATATTAAAAGAATATTTTAATAAATTAGAATTATATAAATTTAATAATTTAATATTTTCTTTTCAAGATATAGCAAAGTTA
>CANRGI010000044.1 GCA_947630095.1 uncultured Bacilli bacterium | reverse complement strand
CTTACCTATATATAAAGATAATTTATATAATATATTAAATAATTTTATAGATATAGAAATAGTAAATACTAAAGTTTCTTATAAAACATTATATAATAAATTATTATATAATGAATTTTCTGTGTGTTGTTTATCTGATTTACATATTATAACAAGTGACAAACAAATTTATCATATTTCTAAAGACGAAATGACTTATAAAGAATGGGCTTTATCTATAGATATAGTTAAAAATAAAATTGCTAATCGTGTTAATAATATATTAGAAATAAAGCAAAATAAAAATGATAATGAATATACTAGATTACTTGAACCTATGAAAGAAATATTACATAGTAAAGGTATAAATTATGCAATATCTTCTACTTATGATAATGGTAAATTTTATGTTTGTATTGACCAAAAACAACTAATAGAAATAAATCAATCTATAATTATGAAAATAGCAAATGTATATAATGACTTATTCTTTTATTCAAATAGTAAAGATAACCCTGATAATTCAGAAGCAACTTATTATATGTATTCACCTAGTAAAAGGAACGAAATTGATATGGAAAATTTACTTAAAAAACGAAGATATATTGTTTTAGATTTTGATGTAAATGATAAATTTAATATATTAGGTACTACAATTATGTTGGCAAATATATTGCAAAATCAAATTAATAGAATTACTTATGACGGAATTAAATTTAAATTAACTGTTACTTTAGATAACTTTAGGTATCTTTTAAAAGTACCTTTTGTTTCTATTTCTAAAAATTTTATTTTGCATTATGATGCTATGTTTGAAACAAATATTAATGTTTCATTAGAATTTGTTTTAAATAAAGAAAATTTAAAGGAAGAAATACAAAATTATTTTAATTCTAATAATAATGATATT
This sequence comes from uncultured Bacilli bacterium, assembly GCA_947630095.1. Classification (GTDB taxonomy): domain Bacteria; phylum Bacillota_I; class Bacilli_A; order RF39; family UBA660; genus MGBC139354. The sequence continues at coordinate 7,902 of CANRGI010000044.1, read as the reverse complement.
GCTACCATAAAGAAAAAACTTATTAAAGATAATGAAGATTTAGGAAAATTTTTAAAAGATTTATAATATTATTTCATTTTCAAAACACAAAAACTTTCGACGTGGATTAGTTCGTACATTATGAATAACTGGGTTTTATATGTTTGAGTATAACTGACTAATCATATATTAAAATAGATATTTCTCTTAATTTATATTCTGCAACTATTGTAGGAGATATTGTTCTACTTTTAGTGTTTGATAATATTAGTAAATTATAAATCTTGTTGTTAATAAAAAAATGTACAAAATTATGTTAATAAAAAAATGTACAAAATTATTTACAAATTCATATAAATGTGGTATAATTTATACAGAAAAAGGGGGAAAGTTATGAGTATTTTTAAAAAAGTAAGTAAACCAAAAGATATTAAATATAATGGAGAAGAAGCACGCCTAGAGCATATAATAGGGGAAGACGACCTAATTGACTGGATAAATAGACGTATAGAAAATAAAGAACAAAGGAGTAGATTATTGAATTTCACAAGAGGTTTAGATAAAGATAAACAAGAAGCATTAAAAAATGAATTAGAAAACTTGTCACCTCAAGAATTATATAGTTATTTAGAAAATAAAAGTTATGAAGATTTAGCAAAAGAAGAAGGTTTTCTAAAACAAATACATACAAATGAAGAAAGAAGAAAAGCATTAAATTACTTAGAAACTATTCTAAAAGAGTATAATAAATATGAAAGTATTAATTATATGGAATTATTAAGTATGTATTCAAATGAAGATTTAGATAAAATATATAATGCTATAGAAATGTATAGTAAAAAGATAGAAACTAGAAATAAATTATATATTTTAATGAATTTAAAAGAAGTTCTTAAAAGTACTAAATTGAGTGAAACTAAAATAATAGAAATATTAAAATCACTTGAAAATGCTACTTATGAAGAAGTTGATACTCAAGTTAAAAGATATAAAAAAATAGGTAATTATCTAAATTCTGATGGTACTCTTAAAATAGGTTAATAAAAATAAGATAGTAAAGTTAAAAAATACTTGACTATCTTTTTTATTAGTTATAAAATGAACATATGAACACACGTTCACGAAAGGAAAATATTATGACGATACATACTTTAGTAGATATTAGTAAATTGAGTGAATTTTTTAAAGTATTTAGTGACGAAACGAGACTTAAAATACTAGATACCTTAATAAGCGGGGATAAATGCGTAAGAGAAATAGCCGAGGCTATTGATATGAGTGCATCTAGTGTAAGTCACCAACTTAAAACATTAAGAAATTTAAACTTAGTTAAAACGGTTAAAAATGGACAAAATGTAACTTATAAAATAAGTGACGAACATATTAAAATAATATTAGAGTATGGAATTGAACATATAAAGGAGGCAAATTTATGATATATTTAGATAATGCAGCGACAACTAGAGTAAAAGACGAAGTAATAGACGCAATGATACCTTATTTTAAAGATAATTATGCTAACCCAAGTAGTATTTATAAAATTGCAAGAGATGTAAAAAAAGACATTGAAGAAGCAAGAGACTTTATAGCGCATACTATAGGTGCTACAAAAGACGAAATCTATTTTACAGGCGGAGGCTCTGAAAGTGACAACTGGGCAATTAAAGGTATTGCCTATGCTAAAAGAAATGTAGGTAAACACATAATAATAAGTAGTATTGAACACCACGCGATTTTAGAGTCAGTTAAAAGTCTTGAAAAATTAGGGTATGAAATAACATACTTAAAAGTAGATAATGAAGGCTTAATAAACCCGAGTGAATTAGAAAGTGCTATAAGGAAAGACACTATTTTAGTAAGTGTTATGATGGCTAATAATGAAATAGGTGTAATCGAACCTATAAAAGAGTTAGGTAAAATTTGTAAAGACCACGGAGTATTATTCCATACAGATGCAGTTCAAGCATATGGTACATTAGATATAGATGTAAAAGATATGAATATTGACTTACTTAGTACAAGTGCCCATAAAATAAATGGCCCTAAAGGGATAGGCTTCTTATATATAAGGAAAGGAGTACTTATTGAACCTCTTATAAGTGGTGGAAATCAAGAAAGAGGTAAACGTGCAGGTACAACAAATTCTGCTTACATAATGGGCTTTAAAAAGGCAATAGAATTAAAATTAAAAAATAGAGATAATGAATATGTTAAATCATTAAGAGATTATTTACTAACCGAAGTAACTAAAAGTATTCCATATACTAGGATAAATGGTTCTCTTGATAAAAGGTTACCAGGTAATATCAATTTCAGTTTTAGATTTATTGAAGGAGAAGGTTTACTTCTTAAATTAGACGAAAAAGGAATATGTGCTTCAAGTGGAAGTGCTTGTACAAGTGGAAGCCTAGACCCATCTCACGTTTTACTAGCGATAGGCCTTCCTCACGAAATTGCTCACGGTTCACTAAGAATTAGTATAAATGAAGAAAATACAAAAGAAGAAATGGACATATTAATTTCTGAATTAAAAGAAATAATAACTAATTTAAGAAACATGTCCCCATTATATGAAGATTTTTTAAAAGAAGAAAGAAGTGATGTAAATGTATAGTGATAAAGTAATGGACCATTTCACAAATCCTAGAAATGTAGGAGAAATAGAAAATGCAAGTGCAGTAGGTACAGTAGGTAATGCTAAATGTGGAGATATTATGAGAATATATTTAGATATAGACGATACCACTCATATAATAAAAGATGTTAAATTTAAAACATTTGGCTGTGGAGCAGCAATAGCAACCAGCAGTATGGCTACTGAATTAATTAAAGGCAAAACTATAGAAGAAGCACTAGAAGTAACTAATAAAACAGTAATGGAAGCACTAGATGGGTTACCTCCAGTAAAAGTTCATTGTAGTCTTCTTGCAGAAGAAGCAATAAATGCAGCACTTTGGAATTATGCAGAAAAACATAAAATAGAGATTAAAGGTCTTAAAAAACCAAAAAGTGATATTCACGACGAAGAATAAAAATAAAAGAAAAAAATGTCAGAAAATCTCAAAAAAATGTTGACTTTGTATAACTTTTTGGTACAATATAGTTGGTGATGTCAGATGGGAAGACCAAAGAAAGAAAACAGAGTAAAAACTCAAGAAGAAGTAGAACACGAAGAGAAATTAAAAGAACTTGAAAGAGAAGTAATAAGACAAGTCGTACAAGCGAGAAAAAGTCAAAAATTATCTCAAAGAGTAGTAGGTGAACGTGCAGGGGTAATACGTGAAACTGTTGCTAAAATAGAAAATAATTTAAACAGTCCTCAAATAAATACCTTAATAAAATTACTTGAACCAATAGGCTACACTCTAGGAGTAATACCTCTAACACCTAAAGAAGAAAGTGAAGAGGGAGAGGAGTAGACATAATTGTCTATTCTTTTTCTTGCAAAAACACTATTTGTCTAGTAAAATTTAATTAAAGGAGAATAAAATGGCAATAATAGAAGAATTTAAAATGCCCAAAGAGGAAGAAGAAAATAAAAAGGAAGAAGACCCTAAAAAACTTACAAAGGTAACTATAATATTAAATTTAATACTTGTAGACTTATTATTACTTATAATGACATCTACTTACTTTGAAAGTTTAATAACTCCAGGCTTTATACCAGAAAACACTAAAGATATGATATTAAATGAATATCCTATGAACTCTGTACCAATTAGTAGAAGACCTTTATTTACTCCCAATAGCACTTGGCAAAGATATAATTAACTTTTAATGATTATTATGTTATAATTTTCTTAGTGGTTTATATGAATTTAGAAATAAATGGAAAACAAGTTGAAGTAATAATAGAAAGAAAAAAGATAAAGAATACTTATATAAGAGTAAAAGAAGATTTAAAAATATATGTATCTACTAATAGATTTTCAAGTGATAGTTTTATAAGAGATTTAATATTTAAAAATGAAAAATCTATAATTGAAATGTTAGATAGAGAGTATAGGAGATTAGAAAAAAAGAAGAAGTTTTTTTATTTAGGTAAAGAATATCACGTTATTTTATGTGATGTTTATAAGCAACCTTTCTTTGATGGTGACAATGTTTTTGTAAGAAGTCACGAAGATTTAGATAAATTTCTTTATAAAAATTCTAGGATAGTTTTACCTGAAAGATTAAAAATGGTATATGATAAAATTAATAACCCTAATATTCCTTATCCTAAAGTAAATATTAGAAAAATGACTAGAAAATGGGGATATTGTAATAAAGCAAAGAAGTTAGTTATGTTAAATAGTGAACTTATTAAATTTAGTGTAGACGATATTGATTATGTTATTGTTCACGAACTATGCCATTTCTTACATTTTAACCATAGTCCATCTTTTTGGGAAAGTGTAAAAAAATATAAGCCTGACTACAAAAAGAATAGAAAGGTTTTAAGGGAGGAGTAATGGAAAACTTAAAGTTTTATAAGAAATTAAGAGAAAAAAAGTATATACTAGAAAATAAAATGTATATAGTTGAAGGAGAACATCTAGTTACTGAAGCCTTTAATAGTGGTTTACTTATCACTTTAATAAAGTTAGAAAATTCTAATTTCTCTCTTGATGTAAATACAGTAATCGCATCTACTAAAGATTTAAAAAGTATTAGTTTATTAAAAAGTGTCCCTGATGTAATGGGAGTAGTAAAGTTAGTTACAAATAATGAAATAAAAGGGAGTAAAATAGTCATACTTGATAATGTACAAGACCCAGGAAATGTAGGTACAATTATAAGAAGTGCCTGTGCTTTTAATGTAGATACTGTAGTCTTTTCTACGGATAGTGTTAGTTTATATAATGATAAAATGATACGCGCTAGTGAAGGAACATTTTTTAAAATAAATATAGTTAGATTAGATATAAAAGAAACTTTTAAAAGTTTTAAAGAAAAAAATATAAAAATTTATTATGCAGATATGTTAGGTAATATTAATGTAGACGATTTAACTCCCGCACCTTATGCCTTAGTTTTAGGTAGTGAGGGTAAAGGTATAAGTGAGTTTGTTAGAAAAAATGCTGATAATTCTATATATATTAAAATGAAAAATAATGTAGAAAGTTTGAATGTTTCAGTTTCAGGTGGTATAATAATGTATAAATTTAGGTGATTATTATGGAATATGTTAAAATAGGTAAACTTGTTGGAACTCACGGGATTAAAGGAGAAATAAGAATAATTAGTGATTTTGAATTTAAAAATAAAGTGTTTATTCCAGGGTCTAATTTGTATATAGGGCCTGACTATGAAAAAGTAACTATAAAAAGTTATAGACACCATAAAAATTTTGATATGTGTGTATTTAATGAATATGATTATATAAATGATGTAGTTAAATTTAAAGGTAAGTATGTTTATGTATTAAGAGAAACTTTAAAGTTAAAAGAAAGTGAATATATGGATATAGACTTAATAGGTTTAAAAGCACTTTATTTAGATAAAGAAATAGGTACTATTAAAGATATAATTAATAATAATGGTTATAAACTTATTTTAGTTAATTCTACTTATATTCCATATAATAATGAATTTATAGAAGAAATAAATATAAAAGAAAAATACATAAAATTTAAAAATTTGGAGGGTATTATATGAAAATAGATATATTAACTCTTTTTCCCTCAATGTTCAGTGCTCTTACTGAAGAAAGCATAATCGCACGTGCTACAAAAAAAGGTTTAGTTGATATAAAGATAACTAACATAAGAGATTTTAGTACATTAAATAATAATCAAGTAGACGATACTCCCTATGGTGGTGGAGCAGGTATGGTTATAATGTGTGACCCAGTATTTAAAGCAGTAGAAAGTGTAAGAACAAGTAATTCTAAAGTAATAATGTTAAGTCCAAGTGGTAAAATTTATAAAGAAACTACTGCACTGCGTTTAAGTAAAGAAAAGCATATAATACTCTTGTGTGGTCATTATGAAGGCTTTGACGAAAGAATAAAAAGTATAGTTGACGAAGTGATAAGCATAGGAGATTATGTCCTAACTGGAGGAGAAATTCCTGCAATGGCAGTTGCTGATAGTATAATACGTTTAATTCCTGGAGTTATAAATAGTGAAAGTTTGAGAAGCGAATCATTTGAAGATAATTTACTAGATTATCCAGTATATACTAAACCTAGAGAATATAATGGTTTGTTAGTACCAGATGTATTATTAAATGGCGACCATAAAAAAATAGACGAATATAGAAATAAAGAAAGAATAAGAATAACTAAAGAAAATAGACCGGATTTACTAAAGTAGGTGATAATATGTTATACATTAAAAGAAAAATAAAAAAAGGAAAACTAAAAGAAATAGGTAATATAAAAGGTTTAGAAATAACTTTAAGAAATAAAAAAGGCGCTATTCACGCTAAAAAAATGATAATAGTAGACGACACTTTAGCAAATATATATTCAAAAAAACAATTAGATAAAAAATTTAAAAAACTATATGATTTTATTTATAAATTCTTAACTAGTGAAGATAATAGCGAAGATGGTGTAAAAGCCTGTTTAGGAGAAATAGAAAAAGTAAAACAAGAATTATTTAATAAATATAAAGAATTTCTAAAGAATAAAGAATATAAAGAATTTATAACTAAAATAGTAATTACAGAAAATGAATTTAAAAATAAATATTTTGAAAGAGAATATTTAGCAAATATAATAAAAAGTGTTAATAAATTACCGACAAATGCAATGTATGAAGAAATGGAAAAGGGTAGAAGTAGATAAAAAAACGGGATATCCCCGCTAATAAGAATGAGTATGTACCTCGCTTCTTGATTTGATATTCTAGTATAATTATGTGTATTTGTCAATAAAAATCGGATTAATTTTCCGATTTTTAGTTTTTAAAACGATTTTTAGAGTTTTTAGGATAAGGTTTAATCTCGTCAGTATAACCGAGTAAATAGTTAGTACTAGTGTCATATAAATCAGCAAGTTTGATTAAAATACTAGTCGGTATGTCATTAGTACCTACTTCGTATTTAGAGTATCCTGTTTGTGACATATTTAACAATTTAGCAAGTTCAGTTTGACTTAAATCTTTTAATCTATTCATTAATACCACCTGTAAATATTTTCTAACAACCTAAAAACTGGATAAATTTCCGTTTTTATTCGTCTTTAATTAATAATATTACATCTTTATCTTCGATATTTAATATTTTAATAAGTTTTCTTAAAGTTTCTATTTTAGTTTCACTTTCTTTATATTCTAATCTCTGTATTTGTCTAGTAGATAGATTTGCTTTCTCTGCTAATTCTTCTTGAGTGAAACCACATTTCTCTCGATATTCTTTTAAAATATTTCTTTTACTTTCCACTAATAATCACCTACTGAAATTCTATTTCATATAATAACTCAACACCACGACATTTTATGTCGAAAAAAATATTAAAATTATTTTCTTACTATGTTATTATTAAAAATAGGATACGACATTAAATGTCATAAAGAGGTGTAAAATGAAAAAGAGTTTAGTAGTAGTGTTAAGTGTATCAATATTAGTATTAACTATAAGTGGGTTAAGTTATTCGTATTTTAAGAATTATGGGATAACAAAAGAGGAACGTTTGAGTGTAGTAGCAAAGAAATTAGCAGTAATATTTACTGATAATACTGAATTAACTGGAGAAATATATCCAGGATATGAAGAAACTAAAACTTTTAGTGTAGAAAATAAAAGTGAGAGTTTATTTAAGTATGATATTGTATTTGAAGATTTTGTAAATACATTTATAACTAGTGGGTTCTTACAATATAAAATAACTTCTACTGATGGAAGGTTTAATTGTGACTGGACTGATATACCAAAATCAAATGAAGCAACAGATACCATACTAGCATATAGTATAGAAATAGAAAATGGTATAAA